>NZ_AUAR01000014.1 GCF_000428825.1 Desulfomicrobium escambiense DSM 10707
CATCGGCGTCGGCGCTGTCGCTCTCCAGGGCCTTCAGGGCGGAGCCGCGGATGACCGGAACGTCGTCGCCCGGGAATTCGTACTTGGACAGCAGTTCGCGGACTTCCATCTCGACCAGCTCGATCAGTTCCTCGTCGTCGACCAGATCGACCTTGTTCAGGAACACGACCAGGTAGGGCACGCCGACCTGACGGGCGAGCAGGATGTGCTCACGGGTCTGAGGCATGGGGCCGTCGGTAGCCGCGACAACGATGATCGCGCCGTCCATCTGGGCCGCGCCGGTGATCATGTTCTTGATGTAGTCGGCGTGACCGGGGCAATCCACGTGGGCGTAGTGACGCTTGGCGGTTTCGTATTCGACGTGCGCGGTGGCGATGGTGATGCCGCGCTCCTTCTCTTCGGGAGCCTTGTCGATCTCGTCAAAGGCGACGAAGGAACCGCCGCCCTTGAGGCTCGCGATCTTGGTGATCGCCGCGGTCAGGGTCGTCTTGCCGTGGTCGATATGACCAATGGTACCGATATTGACGTGCGGCTTCTTTCTTTCAAATTTCTGCTTGGCCATAATTACCCCCTAATGAAATTACGTGTACTATATATAGTTATGTTCGATTGCGGATCAATGCAGGCGGGACAATTCGAGGGCGCAGGACTTACGAGACGAGGTAATGGAGCGGGAAACGGGACTCGAACCCGCAACCCTCAGCTTGGAAGGCTGATGCTCTAGCCATTGAGCTACTCCCGCATTTCATCTCAGTAGTCGAGCGACAGCCTAGACTGCCTCCTACTGTTTCTCACGGCACTATCTGGTGGAGGGGGGAGGATTCGAACCTCCGAAGTCGTTCGACGACAGATTTACAGTCTGTTCCCTTTGGCCACTCGGGAACCCCTCCGCTCACCCTGGAGCTGGCGATGGGACTTGAACCCGCAACCTGCTGATTACAAGTCAGCTGCTCTACCATTGAGCTACGCCAGCCCGTGAGAACGCATCCAATATGAGCATTCATTTCCGATGGCAAGCATTTTTTTGTCCAACGGCAAAAAAAAAAGCGCCTCGCGGCGCTTTCGGCTCATGCCCAGGCGGGCACACCCACTGGAACAATTTCGGGTTCATGCTTGCGCGATGCGGACGATCCCCCTTCCACATTCACAAACTCAAGATATTCCGAGCTATTGCCGAAAAGATAGCGCATGAAGCGATTGTTGAAGTCGTGGCCGGAACACGAAACCTCAAAATGTCCCCACAGACGGCGCTTGCCAACCGCAATGTCGCCCATGAAGTCGAGTATCTTGTGCCGCACCATTTCGTCCTCGAAACGCAGCCCTTCCGGGTTCACCACCCCATAGTCGTCGAAGACAACGGCGTTTTCGAGAGTCCCACCAAGGGCCAGGCCGTTCTTCTGCAGCCACTCCACATCCTTCATGAACCCGAAGGTCCGGGCCCGCGCGATGCGATAGGAGAAAGAGAGCGGCGAAGACTCGAAACTGTATGCCTGGTCGCCGATCATCGGATGGGCAAAGGAAATGGCGTAGTCGATCCGCAGACCGTTGTATGGCTTGACGCTGACGCGCTTGCCGCCCTGCTCGAACACCAGGGGCCGCACGACCTTGGCGACGCGCCGGGGCCGATCAAGCAACCGGATGCCGGCGGAATTGATGAGATAGACGTAGACCGAGGCGCTGCCGTCCAGGATCGGGATCTCCTCGCCATCGACCTCGACGATGACGTTGTCGATCTCGAGGCCCACAAGGGCAGCCAAAAGATGCTCCACCGTGGAAACCTTGGCCTGGTCGGTGCCAAGCGTCGTGGCCAATCCGGTCCCGACGACACGGCCGGGCTCGGGAACAACCATGTGCCGACCGGACGTGTTGCAGAGGGAAAACACAACACCCGTATCCGCCGGAGCTGGCTTGAGGACCATCTCGACCTTCTGACCGCTGTGCAGCCCGACTCCGGAGCACCGAATTTCTTTTTTGAGGGTCGTCTGTTTCATGTCATGCCAACATCAATTATCATGCCACCGCGACTTGCAAAGTAATGTCTTGAAATAAAAGGCTGCACCAGGCGAGACCAGGGATTTGTCAGCCTGTCGTTTGTTTTGAACAACATGGTAGGTGCTAAAAAACAACAACCACGAGCCGATCAAAGCCTGCATGATCTGCGTGCACACTGACGTGCCGGGCCATCGCGGCAAACAGTTCGATCATGGCATCCCCTTGGGAATGATCGATTTCACAGAGCAGCATCGTGCCCGCACGCACCACCCCCTGAAGGTCTGCTGCGAGCCGGCGGTAGAGATCCAGCCCGTCACGACCGGCGAACAGGGCCAGCCAAGGCTCATGTCCGAGAACTTCGGAACTCATCGACTCGCGGGTGTCTTCCGGCACGTACGGGAGATTGGCCAGGATGATGTCGATACCTCCCAAATCAATGCCCTGGACAAGGTCACCTCGTATAAATGCGATGCGTCTCTCGACGCCGTGCCTTCGCGCGTTTCGCCTGGCCGTGGCCAGCGCGTTTGGCGAGATGTCGACGGCTGTGACATGAAAACACGGGAACATCGCGGCGCAGGTCACAGCCAGGGCGCCGCTTCCTGTTCCAATATCCAGCACCCGGAGGTCAGCGTCTCGGGCAACCTTCCCCAGCAGGTGGTCGACCATGAGTTCCGTTTCGGGCCGGGGAATGAGCACGCTGGGGTTCACTTCGAAATCGAGCCCGTAGAATTCCTTGTGTCCAAGCAGGTAGGCGACAGGCTCACCGCGCAGCCTGCGCACCGCAAGAGATTCAAAGGCGGCTAATGCCTCCGCGGAAACTTCTGAACGAGAGTCGAGAAGCATCTCCAAGCGGGAAAGATTCAGAACATGGGCAAGAAGAACCTGTGCGGAAAGACGCGGAGAATCGATCCCGGCCGCATCGAATCGGGCTTCCCAGAGAGCGACTATTTCGCGGCGGGAGTTCATGGCGCAAGAAAAAAGCCGAGTTTCCTCAGCTTTGTTTCATGGCTTCGGCCTGATAATGCTGGACAAGGCCGTCGATGATCTCATCGATATGACCGTCCATGGCCTGATCAAGATTGTAGAGCGTCAGGTTGATGCGATGGTCGGTTATCCGTCCCTGCGGGTAATTGTAGGTCCGGATCCTTTCGGAGCGGTCACCCGTGCCGACCTGAGCCTTGCGGTTGTCGTCATAGGCCTTTTTCGTTTCGTCCTGAGCTGCCTGCAGCAGGCGAGAGCGAAGCACTTTCAGGGCCTTGGCCTTGTTCTTGTGCTGCGACTTCTCATCCTGACACGTCACGACGAGGCCCGTCGCCAGGTGCGTGATGCGGATGGCCGAGTCCGTGGTGTTGACCGACTGTCCGCCCGGACCGGACGACCGGAAAACATCGACCCGGATGTCGCCCGGGTCGATCTTCACATCGACCTCTTCGGCCTCGGGCAGGATCGCCACGGTAATGGCCGAGGTATGAATGCGCCCCTGGCTTTCCGTGGCCGGCACCCGCTGCACGCGGTGCGCACCGGACTCGTACTTCAGCTTGCTGTAGACGCTGTTGCCCGAAACCGATGCGACGATTTCCTTGAAACCGCCTGTGCCGGTGTCGCTGCTGCTCAGCACCTCGACGCGCCAACCGTGCAGCTCGGCGTATCGGGAATACATCCTGAACACGTCGGCCACAAAGAGAGCGGCTTCCTCACCGCCGGTACCCGCCCGTATCTCCAGGATGATGTTCTTCTCGTCCAGGGGATCCTTGGGCGTCAGCAGCTGCTTGAGGAGGCGCTCCTGCTCCTCGATCCGGCTCTTGAGCGCCGGGATTTCGGCCTGGGCCAGCTCGCAGAGCTCCGGGTCAGGGTCCTTGGCCAATTCCTGATTCTCGGAAAGTTCGCGCAGAAGTGTCTTGTAGCGCTCGAACGCCTTCACGACCTCATCCAGCTCGGCATGCTTCTTAGCGATCTTGATATAGCGATCCTGATCCTGAAAAATCTCAGGAGTGCTCAGTTCACGCTCAAGCTCGCGATATTTTGCTGCCAGGCTTTCCAGCTTTGTGATCATAAAGGCCTACGATATTTTCAACCAGCTGAAAAACTACTTATTCAGGCCGGCGTACTTCTTGCGGAAACGGTCGATGCGGCCAGCGGAGTCGATGAAACGCTGCTCGCCGGTGAAAAACGGGTGGCAGTGGGAACAAATTTCGATCCCCAGCTCGGGCCCGATGGCCGTGCGGGTGACAAACTCATAACCACAGGCGCAACGAACC
Organism: Desulfomicrobium escambiense DSM 10707; assembly: GCF_000428825.1. Lineage (NCBI taxonomy): Bacteria > Pseudomonadati > Thermodesulfobacteriota > Desulfovibrionia > Desulfovibrionales > Desulfomicrobiaceae > Desulfomicrobium > Desulfomicrobium escambiense. Next base: position 4,251 of record NZ_AUAR01000014.1, read on the forward strand.
TTGGTTTCGTAGACTTTGGGATGCAGATCTTTTTTCATGAGAACCTCCAGTTTCAAAAGAGAGAGGACAACTATACCACTCGAAGACGATTGGCAAGTCGAATTTGTGGGATTTCACATCCCGGCCTGCAAAGGTTCTATGAGATCCCTTTGGCCTGATTGAGGGAAATGTTGAACGCGACGGAAAAAATGTGGTGCATGAAATCCACATATTCCACGGCCACGTTTTCCGGAGCGGTTATGCGGGCGGGTGCGAAGTTGACGATGCCGCGGACACCGGCCTCGATCAGATAGTTCGCAGCACGCTGGGCGCGCTCGGGGGGAGTCGTGATGATGCCGATTTCGATGTTGAGTTCGTGGACTTTTTCCTTGAGACGCCTGGAACAGACGACTTCAAGGCCGGCCACTTCCTCGCCGATCTTGAAGGGATCGCAATCAAACGCGCCGACAAGGATGAACCCGCGGCGCCTGAAAATCCCGTGCCGCAGCAAAGCCCGGCCCAGGTTGCCGACGCCCACGAGGGCGACGTTCCAGGTCCGGTCTATGCCCAGGGACTGCTTGATCGCCGTGAGGAGGTCCTGCACGTAGTACCCGACCCCGCGCACGCCGAACTCTCCAAAGTAAGCCAAATCCTTACGGATTTGAGAGGGATTCACACCGCAGGCGCGAGCCAGCCCGTCGGAGGAGATGACGGAGTCACCCTCCTGCAAAAGCGTTTCAAGGACCTGGACGTAGACGGCCAGTCTTTGAATGGTGGCGCGTGGGATGTGAGCGCTTTTCAAAATAACTCCAATAACTCTCTTCGCGTTCTGCGTGATGATGCTAAAAAAAGGGGAGGTGGTACCTCCCCTTTATTACGCAAGCAGTTAGCCGACGAAGGGGTTGGCGAACAGCAGGATCAGGTTGACGACCAGGGCGTAGATGGCCAGAGATTCGATCATGGCCAGACCGATCAGCATGGTCACGGTGATCTTGCCGGAAGCTTCGGGGTTGCGGGCGGTGCCTTCGCAAGCAGCCTTCAGGCCCAGGCCCTGAGCGATACCGCAACCGGCGGCGGCGATGGCCATGCCGAGGGCGGCGGCCCAGGAGATGGTGGAGATGACTTCAGGAGCGGCTTCGGCAGCGAAAGCGCAGGAAGCGACGGCGACCAGGGCGACAGTGGCCAGAACGGAAACGAACTTCTTACCCATGATGAAAATCCTCCAAATAAAGTATAATGTTTTGGTCGAATGACCATTTCCCCCGAATTAGTGAGCTTCTTCGAATGCGCCCTTCAGATAGAGCATGGACAGCATGAAGAAGACGAAGGCCTGGATGACGTCGGCCAGCATGAACAGAAAGTACATCGGAACCGTGGAGACGATGGGCGCCAGCATGAACAGCAGGGCCAAAACGATGTCCTCACCGCGGATGTTTCCGAAAAGACGCAGCGACAGCGAGAGCATGCGCGCGAAGTGGCCGATGACCTCGATGGGGAACATCAAGGGCGCCATCCAGATCATGGGGCCGGTGAAATGGTGGATGTAATGGGTGCCATGAATCTTGAAGCCCCAGTACTGGTAATACACGAAGACGAACACGGCCATGGAGGCAGTCGTGTTGATGTTCGCCGTAGGCGCGTCGTTACCGGGGAACAGGCCGCCCAGGTTGCAGGTCAGGATGTAGATGAAAAGCGTCGCCAGAACGGGAAACACCTTCCGGCCGTCCTCACCCATGTTCGCGACCACGAAATCTTCCAGCCCGCCGACCAGCAACTCGAAAAAGTTCTGCAGCCCCCTTGGGACCAGCGAAATCTTCTTGGTGGCCATGGTCGAAACGAGAATCAGGATGATCATGAATGTCCAGGAGTAGAGGACATTGCCCGGTATCAGGCTGTGGCCGTGCGCATCGACGAGTCCAATGGCCTTGACCGCTTCCTCGACTAAGAAAATAGGATGTAAACCCCCTGCCATCTTTACGCCTCCTTAGAAGTTTTCCCCAAAATTTGTGACATTCCCCAAAGCAAAATATTTATCAGAACGGTTGAAAAACCGATCAGCAACCAAACTACCGAGGAGCCGTTCATGACAACCAGGACGTAGATGGCCAGGGCCGTCAGGGCGAGACGTCCGTAGAAGCTGAACATCTGGACCGCCACCGCGCCCTTGCGGACGTATACCAACTCCTGGATCAACCGGGCCAAGGCCAGAAAGTTCAACGTCCCCAGCACTACCCCCGCGGCGAAGTCCACCCCACGGGAACCCAGCGCCAGCGCCGGCACCGCCGCGAAAAGGAAGTATACCTGCTGAGCCGCCATCCTGCGCACCTCGGGCACATGAAACCCACGTACGTACAGGGCGCGCTCAATCCTTTTCGTCAACGTCCGGAGCATCGGCTTCCGCTTCCTTTCTCTGGATACGCCCCATTTCCCGGAACATGTTCCTGTAGCCGGCGATGATGCCGAAAATCAGGAAAAGGAGTGTCAGCCAAGGCTTCGTGTCAAAAAACCTGTCCAGATAGTATCCCATCGCCATGCCAACGATCACGCCGGACACGAGGTGGATCCCCATCATGGAAGCTAGACCCAATGACTGGAAATGCTTATTTTTTTTCTTACCGAAAAACATTGGGTCATCTCAGAGGGCCGCCAGGGCCCAAGCATTCGTGCAATAAATCACAAACCGAAAATGGGGCTACCACAGCCCCCAACTTCGCGTCAATCAAAGTTTTGCGCAAAACCGAATTCTCCTGTCCCACCGCCGGGAAGCCTCACGCCGTGACGGGCCCGCGGCTTGGCGCCCGACCCGGGCGACTTGCAAGCCGCGTTCATTCGCACTATGCGGACACAAAATCAATAAACTGGGGGCAGCCCCGCACCGAGCACCGATGAAAAACACCGCCGAACTCAAAGTCCGCCAACTCGCCATAGAGCCCAACCCGCGAAGAATCCTGCGTGGCTCCGACATCCGCAACGACGTCAATCCCGTCTGCCTCTTCCAGAACAGGGCCCGCAAGGCCCTGGAGATGGCCCTGTCCATCCCGGGCCTGGAGTACAACATATATGTCGCCGGTGAACCGGGACTCGGGCGGACCTACCTCGTCGAGAACTTTCTCCTGCCGCAGGCCCGCACCGCTCCCACGCCGCCCGACCTGGTCTACCTGAACAACTTCGAGAACCCGGACAAGCCGGTTCTGGTCAGCCTGGCCGCCGGCCAGGGCAAGATATTCAAGGATTACATGCAGCGCATGGTCAAGCGGCTGCGCCGCGACCTGCCCCGCCATTTCGAACAGGCCACCTATCTGCGCCTGCAGAACAAGCTGTTCACGAAGCTTGCCGTCGTGCGCGACGACCTGATGGACAAGATGGAGGAGGCTGCCCAGCGGAAAGGGTTCAGCCTGAACATCGACGAGGCGGGCGCCGTCTCCCTGACTCCTCTCTTGGACGGCAAGGTTCTCAGCTCCGAGGACTTCGAGCGCCTTGATTCCTCCCGCAAGAAAGTCATCAAGGACCAGAGCAGTTCCGTCCTGAACACCATCGCCGACCTTTCGCGCCAGGTGAACCGCAGCGAGCAGGAGTTCCGGGCCAAGGAACTGCAGCTGGCCCAGGAACATGCCGCGGGCCTGGTGGACCGCCTGCTCGGCCCCATCCGCAAGAAATTCTCCGAGAACAAGACCCTGAAGGTCTACTTCGACGCATTCAAGGAAGACGTGCTCGAAAACCTGTCGCACTATCAGGGGCGCCCGGAACGCGAACAGCGCTCCCCGTCGGACCAGCAGGGCGAAAACATTTCAGAATCCTACTTCCAGCGCTACGACGTCAACCTCTTCGTGGACAACTCCACCCTGACCGGCGCGCCCGTGGTCAAGGAGATCAACCCGGGATTCTTCAACCTCCTCGGCTGCATCGAACGCGAAACCGAATGGGGCACCTACTACACGGACTTCTCCCTCATCCGGGCCGGCGCCGTGCACCGCGCCAACGGGGGGTTTCTCATCCTACGCGTGGAGGACCTCCTGGCCCATCCTGTCGCCTGGGAAGGGCTGCTCCGCTGCCTGCGCAACCGGCACTCGAACCTGGACGACCCCACGGACCATTACGACATCCTGCGGACCAGGACCATCAGCCCGGACCCCATCCCGCTCTCCCTCAAGGTCATCCTCATCGGCGACGACGAGACCTACGAACTGCTGTACATGCACGACGAGCGGTTCCGGAAGATATTCAAAATCAAGGCCCACATCCAGGACACCGTGGAACGCACGGCCGAGTCCATCACGGGCTACGCCCAGACCCTGGACCGCGCCGCCCGAGAAAGCGGCCTGCGCGGCTTCACCAAGGACGCCTACGCGGAACTGGTGGACTACTCCACGCGCATGGCCGAAGACCGTGAACGCCTCTCGCTGCACTTCTCGCACCTGCGGGAGATCATGATCGAGGCCAACGCCATCGCCGCGGGCCAGGACAGGAAGACCATCGACGCCCCCATCGTCAAGCAGGCCCTGGACGAACGCGAATACCGCACCAATCTCTACCAGGAGGAGTTCCTGCGCGAGTACGACCGCAAGTCCATCAAGGTCCGGACTCAGGGCGAAGGGGTCGGCGTGGCCAACGGCCTGTCCGTGACCCAGGTCGGCGACTACGTCATGGGCCTGCCGCACCAGATCTCCTGCACCGTGGGCGTCGGCCACGGCGGCATCATGGACCTCGAACGCGAGGCGGAACTCGGGGGGCCCATCCATACCAAGGGCATGATGATCCTCAAGAGCTACTTCGTGAATCTTTTCGCCCGCAACAAACCCATCGTGCTCACCGGAAGCCTGTGCTTCGAGCAGAGCTACGCCCACGTGGACGGGGACTCGGCTTCGGGCGCCGAACTGGCCGCCCTCCTCTCGGCCCTCTCGGGGGTGCCCATCCGCCTGGACCTCGCCTTCACCGGGGCCGTGTCCCAGTCCGGGGCCATCATGGCCGTGGGCGGGGTGACGCACAAGGTGGAGGGGTTCTTCGAAGTCTGCCGCCGACGCGGGCTGACGGGACAACAGGGCGTCCTGCTGCCCAGGGACAACATCGTTCACCTGGTCCTGCGTGAAAACGTCCTGCAGGCCGTCAGGGACGGACAGTTCCACATCCACCCCGTGAGCACCATCGAGGAGGCCATGGAGATTCTGACGGGCATGCGCGCGGGCACGCGCCTCAAGGACGGCCGGTTCTCGCCGAAGTCCCTGTATGTCGCCGTGGACGAAAGGCTGTCCGAGCTGGCGGTCCTGGCCGACAAGAAATGCGCCATGCCCAGGCGCAAGGCCGCAAAAAAGCCCGGGGCCTGAGGGCACCCGGGCTCTGACGTTCATTTTCCCCGTATGGCTGGTTACCGGGGCAGCAGCTCGGCGTTCTTCTCGCCCATGGCGCCGTACAGGCCGGCCACGGCCCGCTCGTAGGCGGACATGGCCCCGTTCAGGCTCGCTTCCGCCTGGGTCTGTGACGCCTGGGCGTCGAGAACGTCCGTGTTCGTACCGACCTGGGCCTCGTACCGGGCCACAGCCATGCGATAGCTCTCCTTGGCGGCCACAAGACCCTCCTTGGCGGCGGCGATGCGCTTCTCCGTCTCCTTGATCTGCAGGAAGCTCTCCTTGACCGCAAACGTCGCCTCGTTCTCCAAATTCTGATATTCCTGCATGACCCGGGACACGTTCTTCTTCGCGCCCTTTTCCGCGTAGTAGGTCTTGCCCCACTCGAAAAACGTCCACTTCATGCCGACCTGCGCGTTCCACTCGCTGGGCGTGTGATAGTCCCCGCCGTTGACAGCAGGGTTCTCGCCGGCCCGGACATAGTTGAAGTCGGCCCCGACTTGCGGGTAGTACGGCACGGCCGCAAGCTTGGCATCCTTCTCGGCCACCATGACGGTTTGACGGGCGATGGTCAGATCCGGCCTGTTCTTCAGCGCCCGCTCAAGGCAATCCTCAAGGCTCAGGTTCACGGGAAAATATTCCAGCGCACCGACATACTCCACCTCCGCGCTGGCGTCCCGACCGATCAGGGTGTTGAGCTGCGCCGAGAGGGTGTCGACGCTGTTCTGGGCGGCCAACAGCAACTGCTCGGCCGTGGCCACGTCCACCTGGGCCTGCAGCATGTCGAGCTTCGGACGCAGCCCCACTTCGTAGAAGGCGGTATTGACCTTCAACTGCGAACGCAGGCGAACCAGCGAGTCCTCGGCGGAACGCACGTTCTCCCGCGCCTGCAGCAGCCGCAGAAACGCGTCCTGGATGGCCACGGTCAGCTGCAGTTCGGCGTTGTCGATCTGCGACGCGGCCTGCTCCTTTTGCAGCAGGGACTTCTCATAGGTCGTCAGCAGGTTGAAGCCGGTGAAGAGGGGCTGGTGTACGTTGAAGGCCAGTTCCCAGTTGTCCAGGGTTCCCACGGTCCGGCCGTAGGACATCGGGCGCTCGTCAAGGCGCGTGTAGCCGTACTGCGTGCTGAGCGCGGGTCCGAAGGCCGCCTTGGACGACCTCACCGCGTAATCGGCGGCCATGAGGGCTTCCCGCGCAGCGAGGATGGATGGGTTGTGGCTGAGCCCAGCCGCCACCGCGTCCTTCATGGTCATGGTGTCAGCCGCAGCCGTCTGCACGGCCAGGAACAATGCGGCGACGAGAAATGCGCAGATCCGTGATATTCTCATAAAACGTGCTCCAAAATCGTTTGCCTGAGGGAGTGTGTAACGCATCGAACGTCCTGTACTCCCCATGAAGCGAAAAGGCCACCTCGGCGGCCGGGCCAAGACTTGTGAAGAAAAGAACTTGAAGTCAAGCAGGTTCTGCCATATATTTTGGGATCAGATCAATATCAAGAGGAGGCATCCCATGTTTTCAGGACTCATTCTCGGCCTGGGTCTCGGCATTGTCGGACTGATCGTCTACTTCCTGCACAAGGAACACGGCCCCACGAAGCATCACTAATCACGTCAACCGCGATTTCCGCATCGGTTCAGAAGCCTGACGGATCCCGAATTCGCCCGGCGCACGCTTGCCTCCCGCAGGTCGTGCCCAGGCCATGACCGGATCGCGGGACAGGGTGCGAAGACTTTTGGCAGGAAATACGTTCGGAACGAAAATTCCTGCTTGCCTTCGCCCGGAGCTTTGCATAAAAGCGCTTCTCACCCAACGACGCCGGGGTAGCTCAGTCGGTAGAGCAGGGGACTGAAAATCCCCGTGTCGGCAGTTCAACTCTGTCCCCCGGCACCACGAGATCAAGGCCGCTCATCGAGCGGCCTTTTCCTTCGCTGAGAGGCGGCGGCATGCCGTCCCCGAAACAGCACGGGACGGGCGGGCGCGCCAAAGCGGCAAAAGTGCATTTTTCGACTTGCCAAAGGCGATTGTTTTCCATAGTAACGGGCTTCCGTTGCGCCGGGGTAGCTCAGTCGGTAGAGCAGGGGACTGAAAATCCCCGTGTCGGCAGTTCAACTCTGTCCCCCGGCACCATGTACGCAAGGCCGCATTACGCGGCCTTTTTTCGTTTCCAGGCCTCGGCGAAGCCCCTCTGCCGCGCATCACGCCTTGACGAACCCGCCGCATCGACCTACCGCCTCTCCATGCACAGCTTGCGATTCAGGAGACTTTGGCCATGAACATCACCCAACGCAGCTACTCCACCACCATCACCTTCGACTTCGAGCAGGACGCTCTGACCTACACCAGAGTCGACGCCTACGGTTCCCACTCCTTCCAGCTGCCTTACGGCTCCATCGGGATGGACCCGCGCATGACGTCGGAACGAAACGGCACGCTCTTCAGCGGCGCGATCCTGCTTTCGGCATGGGGAATGGCCCAGGCCGCGTACACCATGATCCGCGGCGACCTCCTCGGCGCCATCTTCATGCTGCCAGGGGGGCTGTGTTTCCTGCTGCACGCCGCCCTCAAGACGAACATCACCTCCCTGAGTTCCGATGAAGGCGAAATCGCCATCATGCATGACGGAAACTTCGAGCGCATCATGTCGGAAATCCGGGAACGCAGAAAAAAGCAACTGCTGGACTGGTACGGCAACATCGACTTCGGCAACGATCCCGAAGAGGAAATCCAGAAATTCGAATGGTTGCACTCGCAGCGGATCATCACTTCGGACCAGTTGCAGCGCATCGTGAACACCATCCGCAACGCCGACACCGGTGATCAGGACCGGTTCGAAGATCCCGCGCCGCCGCACCAGTAAGCCTGCGCAAACCCCTCGCCGAGCGTAAGACCGGACACCTGCCGTGACTTCTCGACGGCGAGCCGCCTTAGGCGTGTCCACCAGCGGTTAGCCGCCCGTCGGAAACAGCATGACCACACCCGCAACCCCCATCGTCCGGGAACTCCGAATCCCGGACCCGGAACGCCTCGCCAGCGCCCTGCGCGCCCCGGACCTCGGCCCCCGCATCCTCTTCTTCACCGGCGGCACGGCGCTCACCGATACAAGCCGGGCGCTGGTCGCGTACACCCGCAATTCCGTCCACCTTGTCACCCCCTTCGACTCCGGTGGCAGCTCGGCGGCCCTGCGCCGACACTTCGGGATGCCGGCCGTGGGCGATCTGCGCAACCGGCTCATGGCTCTGGCCGACCGCACCCGGCACGAGTTTGCGGAAATCTACGACCTCTTCGCTCACCGGTTGCCCAAGAACGCACCCCAGGCACAGCTCTGGGCCGAGCTGGAAACCCTGATGCACGGAAGTCACCCGCTCATCGCCAAGGTTTCGGACCCGTTGCGGAAAACCGTGCAACACCACCTGCAGGTCTTCCAGCGGGCGGCCGGCCCGCAATTCGACCTTCGCGGCGCCTGCATCGGCAACCTTTTCCTCACTGCCGGCTACCTGGAGAACGGGCGGAACCCCGATCCCATCGTCGGCACCTTCTCCAATCTCGTGCACGCGCATGGCCAGGCAAGACTGCTGCTCGACTCGAATCTGCAACTGCGGGCCCTGCTTGAAGACGGCAGGTACGTCATCGGGCAACACCTCATCACCGGCAAGGAAACAAAGCCGTTGAACAGCGCCATAGCCGAACTGTGCCTCGTGGACCCGGCCAGGGACAACGCTCCCGTCCGCCCGCCGATCCGCGGGGAAATCCGGGCCTGCATCGGCGGCGCCGACCTCATCTGCTACCCCATCGGCAGCTTCTACAGCTCCCTCGTCGCCAACCTGCTCCCAGCGGGAGTGGGCGCGGCCATAAGCAGGACGCCCTGCCCCAAGGTCTTCGTTCCCAACACCTTGCCCGATCCGGAAGCGATCGGACTGTCCCTGGCGGACCAGGTCCGCACCCTGCTCCGCCACCTGCAGGCCGACGCCCCGAACGCCATCGCCGTTGGCGACGTCCTCGACGCCATCCTGCTCGACCCATGCATCACCTATCGCGGCGCCGAGAATCTGGAACGCGAACTGGCAACCCTGGGCCTGAGAATCATCAAGACGCCACTGACGGTCCGCGAAACAGGCGCCATCGACCCCCATCTGCTCTGCCAGACCCTGATCTCCCTGGCATAAAAAAGCAGGCCGACACGCTCCGCGAACGCATCGGCCTGCATCATACGGCCCCCCCCGCTACAGCGTCATATCCGAGCGCAACGCCCTCCACCCGCCGCCAGCGCGCAGGTGGTCGAGGAACCTGGCGACGCCGTCGGCTTCGCAGGGCCCGATGGTCCAGTCCGCGCCGAGCCTTGCGCCCTCGGTGGCACCGACCACGGCTGCGCAGGCGCCGCACATGGCGAACATGGGCTCGTCGTTTTCCGTGTCGCCGATGGCGATGGAATGCAGGACCGGCCAGTTCCGGCCCTCCAGGACCGCGCGCACTGCCAGTCCCTTGTTTCCGGACCGGGGGAGAAACTCCAAAAAATGCCTGTCGCTGCGGCAGCAATCCACACCCGCCTCGGCCGCCAGTCGCCGAAGTTCCGCCTCCCGTCGCAGGTCATCGCCGTCCGTGATGCAGAGGATCTTGAGAACCCGGCCAGACAAGGGCGTGCGCACGGGCCGGATTTCCGCGTAGCGGTCGAAGACCTCGTCCAGGGCGCCGTCCCACATGCGGCCGGGTTCGATGCCGTCCTCGCGGTAGACGGCGATGATCAGCCCCATGCCTTCAAGAACTGCGCGCAGGCGCTCGGCCGCCTCACCGAGATGATCCAGGACCGTCACCCCGCCAGCGCCCAGCAGGCAGGTTCCATTGGCCGCGATCTGATCCGAGGCAAGCCCGAGTTCCCGGACCAGCGGTTGGATGCTCAGCGGGTGCTTGCCTGTGGCCAGGGAAAACTCCCCGCCGGCCTGCCGGTACGAGCCGACAGCGGCCCTGGCGGCATCCGAGAGGCCGTCGCCCGGCCGGATGAGCGTGTTGTCCACGTCGCAGAAGACCCACGGTAGCGGGCGCTCCAATCCCATAGCCTCGGCCTGCCCCAGAAACCAGTCACGAACCTCCCCGACCATGATCCCGGCCCGACGGACCTTGTCCGGGTTATGCGGGTTGCGCACAGCGATGTCCTGGAACCGCCTGGCAAAGGACACCCGGCCCCCGACCCCGGCTGCGCGCCAGTCAGCCACGGTCACGGCGCGCACCAGCCAGTCGGCCTCGGAAATCGGCGGCCGGAGAGCGTATTCCTCGGTCACGCCCGGAAACCTTTCGGTCTTCCTGTCCGCCTGGGAGTGGCGCAGCACGCCCTCCACGACCCAGGGGTGCTCCCCCTGCCCGTCCAAAAAAAGGGCCCCGTCCAGGGGATGATAGCCGAAACGGCGCAAGGCCGGCGCATAGCCGATATCGTGCAGCAAGGCGGAACGTTCGAGCAGGGCGCCGTGCCCGGCCTCCAAGCCGAAGACGGGCCGTAGGTCGCGGGCAAAGATTTCTGCGTCCCGCATGTGCACCAAACGAGGCTCGTGGCCTTCGAAAAGGCTATCCAAGGCGCATATGTCAAAACCCGGATTTGGCCGGGTGAATGTCTGTGGCATGTGATTCTTTTGGGGATGAGGGTTTACGACGTGTTAGACGGTACCGCAGACACGGCACAGAAAGGCATTTCGCGTTTACTTTTAGCAGAATTCAACGTATTATTATAAGGTTACGCCAAAGGTTCGCATTATGGCCCGCTGCGAAACATGCAGCGTCAAACCGGCCATTTTCAGAGAGCAGGGTGTTAGCATCCCGGCGCCGCTGCCGGAGATGGCAGAGAACGACGCCGGACCTTTTCTTCCAACACGAGGATCACCATGGCTTCAAAACCGAGTCTTTTCATACGCGTCCTTCAGGCCATCATCCACCGGGTATGGACCGTCCTGTTCTTCCTGACCGCCTTTTCCCTGGCCACTCTGGTCAACCACTGGTGGGACGCCATCGCGAACGTCGGCCGCCTGGCCATGTCCGCCATCGAACTGCTCCGCCAATAGCGGGGTCAGCCCTCCTCGTCCACCAGCCGCTCCGCCGTGTGGATTTCGCTCCATGCGGCTGAGCCGGGAGTCGTCTCCCTCATGCGGGGGCGGACCCGGCCAACGGGTTTGGACTCGGCCGTCTCTTCCTCGATCCGGCGCCTGGCCTCGAAGTTCCCCAGAATTCCTTCCGCTTCGATGATCTTCCCGCTCATGTCAGATATCCAGGGCTTCGGGGACGCGTTCGACGTGGCTGATGGACAATGCGTCCGGACCGGCCTGCGGCATCGCGACGGGGACGGTTCGCGGCTGCTCGCAAAGCGGCGTCGGCACATCGGCCCTCAGCGGCGCCGACGTCTCCCTTGGCGCGGCACAGACATCCCCGAGACCGGGCAGGGGCCGCACCTGCTGCGAAACCAACGGTTGCGCACAGACGGCAAACGCTTCGGCATCCCGATACGGATGGGCCGGGCAGGCGGGCTGACCGCCCATGGGCCTGTCGGCGCTGCATTCACGCACGGATTCGGCGTCTCCAGCGCACACCAGGCAAAAATTCCGGATGCATTCCTGCAACTCCGCGTCGTTTCCGTCCTCCTCCAGGCGGCAAGCATGCAGGGGGCAGGAAACCTGGGCGCATTCCCTGACACGCATCCAGCTCTTTCCCTGACACCACAGACAAATCCTCCGGACGACCCCGGACATTCCTTTCCTGGCGGCCATGCGCACCACTCCTTGGTCCTGGCGGAACGAACCGCCATGACTTTACGCACGAAAGCCCCGCGCAGCAACGCCTAAATGCATGCGGACACCTCAGGGCCCCGGGACAAAAAAAACGCGGCAAGAAAATGACCGGCGGTCATAAAAGCCCTTGACAGCACGACGCCAACCTGAGTACTCACGCAATCGTTATGACAAACTTCTCCCTCAATCACAGCCTGTACTTTTTTTGGTACTTTTATTTTAGCAGAGCCTGTGGTCTGAGGGGACTGCTTTAGCCATATTGACGAAAGCACGACAACCAAAGGGCCGCAGGCGACAAGCCGGCGGCCCTTTTTGATTACGGACCGCCGAAAGCCCGGCCGCAACCGGAGGACATCATGAACATCGGCAAAAGCGTACGACTGGAACGCATCTTCAACCGCAACACCGGGCGTAGCATCATCGTGCCCCTGGACCACGGGACCACCGTCGGCCCCATCGCCGGCCTGGTGGACCTGCGCGACACGGTCAACAAGGTCGCCGAAGGCGGCGCCAACGCGGTCCTGATGCACAAGGGCCTGCCCCGCTGCGCCCACCGCGGCCACGGCCGCGACGTGGGCCTCATCATCCACCTCTCGGCCAGCACGACCCTTTCCCCCTTCCCCAACGCCAAGATCCTGGTCAGTTCCGTGGAGGACGGCATCAAGCTCGGCGCCGACGCCGTGTCCGTGCACCTGAACCTGGGCGACGAGTCCGAGCGGGACATGCTGCGCGACATGGGCGAGGTGGCCTCCAAGTGCAACGAATGGGGCATGCCGCTTCTGGCCATGATCTACGCCCGCGGCCCCAAGGTGAAGTCCGAATGGGACCCGGCCACGGTGGCCCACTGCGCCCGCCTCGGCGAGGAACTCGGCGCCGACGTGATCAAGGTCGTGTACACCGGCGACGTGGATTCCTTCGCCCGGGTGACCGAGGGCTGCTGCGTGCCCGTGGTCATCGCCGGCGGCCCGCGCATGGACTCCCCCCGCGACATCCTGCAGATGGCCCACGACTCCATCGTCGCCGGCGGCGCAGGCCTGTCCATGGGCCGCAACATCTTCCAGGCCGACGACCCGACCCGTCTGGTGCAGGCCCTGCACGCCGTGGTACACATGGACTACAGCGTCGACCAGGCCCTGGCCCTGCTCGAAGAACCCAAAATCTAAGGCCGGGACATGAAAAACGTACTCTTCTGCGCCGTGCCCTTCGACAAGGGCGAAGTCACCCTGGCCCTGGAGTCCGGCGTCGACGCCGTCATCACGGACCGCGAACACGTCGCCGCCGTGCAGGCCCTGAGCAAGACCCCGGTCCTGGCAGCCGAAGACCAGCCCTACGTCCGACTCGACAGCAAGGCCGACGAGGAGGAGGCCGTGCGCCTTCTCGCCCAGGGCCGGGACGTCATCCTGCGCGAAGGCTGGGAGATCATCCCCGTGGAGAACATCCTGGCCCAATCCGACCGTCTGGCCGTGGAGGCGTCGAGCCTGGAGCGGGCGCGCCTGGCGGCGGGCATTCTCGAACGCGGCGTCAAAACAGTGGTCGTCCTGCCCTCGGCCGCCGCCGACCTCAAGACCATCGTCCGCGAACTCAAACTGAGCCAGGGAACCATGGAACTGGAAGCCGCCACCATCACCGCCGTGACCTCGGCTGGCCTGGGCCACCGCGTCTGCGTCGACACCATGAGCCTTTTGAAAACCGGCCAGGGCATGTTGGTGGGCAACTCCAGCGCCTTCACCTTCCTGGTCAACGCCGAGACCGAGTCCAACCCCTACGTGGCCCCACGCCCCTTCCGCATCAACGCCGGCGCCGTGCACGCCTACGCCGTCATGCCCGGGGACCGCACCACCTATCTCGACGAGCTGAAAACCGGCTCCGAAGTCCTCGTCGTCGGCGCCGACGGCTCCACCACCCTGGCCACCGTGGGCCGCTGCAAGGTCGAGATCCGGCCCATGCTGCTCATCGAAGCCGAGTGCGGAGGACGCAAGGGCACCGTCTTCCTGCAGAACGCCGAAACCATCCGCATGGTCCGCGACGACGGACGCCCCGTCAGCGTGGTGGACCTTCAGGCCGGGGACAAGGTGCTCTGCCGCACGGACCAGGCCGGACGGCACTTCGGCATGCGCATCACCGAGGAGATCAGCGAATGACCTCCGCCACGCAGCGCCTGACCGAGATCCGCGAACAGATCGACGCCCTGGACGAGAAGCTCCTCGACCTGCTGAACAAGCGCGCGGGCCTGAGCCGCGAGGTGGGCCAGATCAAGTCCGACTCCCTGGACGTGGTCTTCAAACCCTTCCGGGAGAAGGAGGTCTTGAACCGCCTCCTGGCCATGAGCCCCGGCGTCCTGCCCGAAGACCACCTGCGCGCCATCTACCGCGAGATCCTGTCCTCGTCGCGCCGCCTACAGCAACCCCAGACCGTGGCCTACCTCGGGCCCGAGGGCACCTTCACGCATCTGGCGGGCCTGGAGTACCTGGGCCGGTCCATGGATTTCACGCCCTGCCCGACCCTGCACGACGTGTTCCTGACCGTGGCTTCGCGCAAGGCCGACTTGGGCGTCATTCCGCTCGAAAACTCCCTGCAGGGCAGCGTCGGCCAAAGCCTGGACCTCTTCCTGCAGTACAACGTCTACATCCACGCCGAACTCTTCAGCCGCATCAGCCACGCCCTGCTGGCCACTCGCACGGACCTGGCCGCCATCCGCACGGTCTACTCCCACCCCCAGGCCCTGGCCCAGTGTTCGGAGTGGCTCAGGACCAACGTGCCCCAGGCCGCCGTGGTCCCGGTGGAGAGCACCGCCGCCGCGGCCGCCCGCGCCGAGCGCGAGGGCGAGGGCGCGGCCGCCATCGGCCACCCGCGCCTGGTGGAGCGCTACGGGCTCAAGGCCGTGGCCCTGGACATCCAGGACCTGCCCGACAACTGGACGCGATTTTTGGTCATCGGCCCCACGCCCACGGTCGGCAGCAGCCGCGACAAGACGTCGCTGCTTTTCACCACGCCCGACCGACCCGGCGCCCTGGCCGCCATCCTGAACCACCTGGCCGACCAGGGGCTCAACCTGACCAAGCTGGAGTCGCGGCCGCTCAAAGGCGAAAAGTGGAAGTACGTCTTCTTCATGGACGTGGAGTGCGACCTGTCCCAAGAGCAGTACGAGAACACCATGAAGCACCTGACCAGCCTCTGCCACACCATGCGCGTGCTGGGCAGCTACCCCACGGGCCCGCACCTCTACGGCGCAGGCATGCCTCAGGAACAGTCATGAACTCCGTCATCGATATCACCGCGCCGTCGTCCAAGTCCCTGTCGCACCGGGCGCTCATCTGCGCGGCCCTGGCCGAGGGCGAGTCCCTGCTCGAAGGCGTCCTCGACAGCCAGGATCTGACCCGCACGGCCCAGTGCCTGCGGCAGCTCGGCGCGGTCATCGAACCACAAGGCGAGAAGCTTTTCGTGCGCGGCAGCGGTGGCCGGGCCTTGCCGGACGCCTCCGGTGTCATTTCCATGAACGTAGGCGAGTCCGGCACCACCTGCCGCCTCATGGCCGGCGTGGTCACGGCCATCCCCGGCGCCTACCGCATTCACGGCGAGGGCCGCATGCACGACCGGCCCGTCCGGCACCTGACGGACGCGCTCATCCAGCAGGGCGTGGACGTGGCCTTCGAGGACAAGGACGGCTACCCGCCCGTGGTCCTGACCAGCCGGGGCCTTGCGGGAGGCGAGGTGACCATCAACCTGGAGCAGAGCAGCCAGTACCTCTCGGGCCTGCTCCTGGCCGCCCCGCTGGCGGCCGGGCCGACCGTCATCCGGCTCATGGGCCGGACCATCGCCTCCTGGCCCTATGTCGCCCTGACGCTGGACTCCATGGCCCGCTTCGGCGTGCCCGTGAGCCTGGAGCGCCGCGCGGCCGACGGCTGGGCGCCCTGCACCCACGCGGGAGCAGCAAACCTTCCGCCCGTGGACATCCGGCTCGTCGTCCACCCGGCGCCGTATCGGTCCGGCGCCATGCGCGTCGAGGGCGACTGGTCCAACGCCTCCTATTTCCTGGCCGCCGGGGCCGTGGGCAAGGCGCCTGTGCGCATCGCCGGCCTGAACCGCGATTCGGCCCAGGGCGACCGGTTCATGCTCGACATCCTGGAGCGCATGGGTGGGCGCGTGGAGTGGGACGGCGACGCCGTCACGGTCTTCCCGTCGGCTCTGCGCGGCGCGAGGATCGACATGAACGCCTGCCCGGACATCGTGCCCACGGTGGCGGCCATGGCCGCCTTCGCAACCGGCGAGACGATCATTTCCGGCGCGGCGCACCTGGCCCTCAAGGAGTGCGACCGCATCCAGGGACCAGTCACGGAGTTGTCCAAAGCCGGCGTGGGCATCGAAGCCCGGCCCGACGGCATGGTCATCCGCGGCACCGGAACCCTCCCGCAGCGCAGCGTCGACCTGTGCACCTACGGCGACCATCGCATGGCAATGAGCCTGTCCCTGCTGGAACTGGCCGGAATCACAGTGCGCCTGGACAACCCCGGCTGCGTGGCCAAGTCCTTCCCCGGGTTCTGGGATGTGTGGGCCAAGATTCGCTTCGGCAACGGCATCGGAGCGCATCATGCTGCGTGACGCGTCCTCCCCCGTGGTCGTCATCGGCGCCAAGGGTCAGATGGGCGCGCGTTTCGCGCGTGCTTTTCGCGACGCCGGGCACCCGGTGGCGGAATTCGACCACCCGCTGGACCAAGGCGCCCTGCCGCAGGCCGTGCGCATGGCCGGGCTGGTGCTCCTGTGCGTGCCCATCACGGCCATGCGCGAGGTGGTCAAGATCGTTGCCCCGCACCTGACGGAAGAAACAATTCTGGCCGACATCTGCTCCGTGAAGGTCCAGCCCCTGCACGAGATGCTCGACGCCACCACCACGCCCGTCGTCGGCACCCACCCGCTTTTCGGCCCCCAGACACTTGACGCGGAGCTGCGAATTGCCGTAACTCCAGGGCGTGGCCAGGAAGCGACCGATAATCTATCAGACTGCTTCCGCAACCTGGGGTTCGCCCCCTTCACCACGACGGCCGATGAGCATGACAGTGCCATGGCCTACATTCAAGGACTGAACTTCGTGACAACCGTCGCCTACCTTTGCGCCTCCCCCCTGGAAACCGGAATCGAGCGGTTCTTCACGCCCTCGTTCGGTCGGCGCATGGAAGCGGCCACGAAAATGATCACCGAGGACGCATCCCTCTTCTCCACCATGTTCGAAGCAAACCCCCACAGCCTCGAGGCCGTACGCATGTTCCGTTCGTACCTGAACGTCGCCGCCGGCGGCGATCTGGAACTGCTGAGCCAGAAGGCTCTTTGGTGGTGGCGCAAGCAGCATGACGCAGGGGGACCCGCTTCCTGACGGCATGCAGTGCCGTCGGTAAAGGTACAAAAGGCTTGAAAGGCCGGATCCTCCTGCAGGATCCGGCCTTTTTTTTATCCGAAAATTGCAACGATCGACGATGGAGACACCATGATCACCCTACCGCAACAGGGAACCTGGCTCCCGGCGGACACCCAGACGCCCATCTCCCTGTACCTCACGCTGGTGCGGGACAAGCAGGGCTTCCTGCTGGAGAGCACCGAGGTCGACGGCCGCCTGGGCCGCTACAGCCTCATCGGCTGGGACTACCGGATGATCCTGTCCTGCGTGGACGGCAAGCTCGACGTGCAGAGCTACGACCCGCGCCTGCACCCGCTCAAGGAATTCAGCGGCCGGGAATACGTGCAGGGCCTGCGCGCCTGCCTGAACGAGCTTACCGTCACGGGCCCCGAGAACCTGGGCAAGCTCCCGGCCGTGACCAGGAGCGTGTGCGGCTACATGGCCTACAACATGGCCGGCATCTTCGAGCCGGCCCTGGCCGACCGGCTGCGGCCCGAGGAAGGGCGTTCCATCATGGTCCTGCCGGGCAAGGTCATCCTCTTCGACCACCTGCACCACCGCTGCTGCTACCTGACGCTGGATTCGACCACCAGCCTGAACGGCTGCCAGCGTCCGAGCACCCCGGCCCCGCCCATGGTCGGCGGCATCGCCACCACGCCGGGCCAGGATGAATTCCTGCGCCGGGTGGGCCGGGCCAAGGAGCTCATCACCGAGGGCGAGGCCATCCAGATCGTGCTCTCGACGCGCTTCTCCGCCCCCTTCACGGGCTCCCCCTTCGAGCTGTACCGCCGGCTGCGCCAGATCAACCCCTCGCCCTACACCTTCTTCATGTCCTTCGGAGAACTCACGATCATGGGCTCCTCGCCGGAACTGCTCATCCGCTGCGAAGATGGACTGCTCCAACTGCGCCCCATCGCTGGCACCCGCGTGCGCGGCGCCACCGAGGCCGAGGACCAGGAACTGGCCGAGGACCTGCTGGCCGACGAGAAGGAGCGGGCCGAGCACGTCATGCTCGTGGATTTGGGCCGAAACGATCTCGGCCGTATCGCCGCCCCCGGCACGGTACACGTCGACAGGTACATGCAAGTCGAGCGTTTCTCCCACGTCATGCACCTGACCTCCTACCTCTCGGCCCGCCTGGCCGAAGGGCTCGATGCCATCGACGTGCTGAAGGCCGGTTTCCCGGCCGGGACGGTTTCGGGCGCGCCCAAGATCCGGGCCATGCAGATCATCGCCGACGAGGAGAAGCTGGATCGCGGGCCCTACGCCGGCGGCATCGGCTGGATCGGCCTGGACCAGGGGCAGGTCAACCTCGACACGGGCATCACCATCCGCTCCCTGTGGGTCGAGAACGGCCAGATCCACTGGCAGGCGGGCGCGGGGCTGGTCTTCGACTCGGACCCCGAGAAGGAATGGCAGGAGTGTCACAACAAGGCCAGAGCGATTTTGAAGGCCATCACCAGCACCGGAGGCGGCGATGATTTTACTGATAGACAACTTTGACTCGTTTACTTTCAACCTGGTTCAGGTTTTCCAGTCTTTGGGCGCAAACCCCTTGGTGCTGCGTAACAACGAGCCGGAAATCCTGAACCTGGCCGAAAGCCCGGACCTGCGCGGCGCCATCCTCTCCCCCGGCCCAAGCCACCCGCGCAACACGGGGCTGTGCCTGCGGTTTCTCGACCTGGTGCCCCGGACCACGCCGATCCTTGGCGTCTGTCTCGGCCACCAGACCCTCTCGCACCACAGCGGCGTGACCGTTGGCCAGGCCAGACACATCATGCACGGCAAGACCTCGGACATCCGCCACGACGGGACCGGCCTCTTCGAAGGCGTGCCGAACCCCATGCAGATCGGCCGCTACCATTCCCTGGCCGTGCATGAGGACGGCCGCACGGACCTGCCCTTCGACATCACCGCCCGCACGGAAAACGGCGAAGTCATGGCCCTGGCCTTCCGGGACCGGCCATGGGTCGGCGTGCAGTTCCACCCCGAGTCCGTGCTCACGCCGGACGGCCCCAAGCTTCTCAAAAACTTCCTGAACATGTGCGACGCCAAGGAGTAAGCCATGAACACCATAAGCCACATCCTCGAACACCTGACCACGGGCGCGGACCTCTCCGCTCCCCAGGCCCGGGAGGCCTTCGACCTTCTGCTGACCGGCGAAGTCTCCCCGGTGCAGGCCGGGGCCTTCCTCATGGGCCTGCGCGCCAAGGGCGAGACCGCCGCCGAGCTCTCTGCCGCGGTGGACGCGGCCCTCGGCCAGGCCCGGCTCATCCCCGGCCTGTCGGGCAAGCGCATCGACACCTGCGGCACGGGCGGCGACGGCCAGCACAGCTTCAACTGCTCCACGGCCGTATCCTTCTTCCTGGCCGACATGGGCTACCAGGTCGTCAAGCACGGCAACCGCGCCGTGTCGAGCACGTGCGGCAGCGCCGACGTGGTCGAAGACCTGGGCTACCCGCTGGTCACGGACCCCGAGGCGGCGCGGGACGAACTGGCCAGGCGCAACTTCGTCTTCCTCTTCGCCCCGCACTTCCACCCGGCCTTCCGCCACGTGGGCCCGGTGCGGCAGCAGCTCGGCGTGCGGACCATCTTCAACCTCATGGGGCCGCTTTTGAACCCGGCCATGCCCACGCACCAGATCCTGGGCGTGCCGGACTTCCGCTTCGCGCCCATGATCGCCCAGGTCCTGGCCGGAAGAAAGGGCCTGGAGCGCGCGGCCATCGTCCACGGCGCAGGCGGCTTCGACGAGCTGACCCCCTGCGGTCCGGGGCAGGTCATCTTCGTCGAGCACGGCACGATCCGCGACGCGATCATTGACCCGGCCGACTTCGGGCTGGCGACCTGCGTGCCCCGGGACCTGGCCTGCGAAAACAAGGAGGAGGCCCTGAAGCTGCAACGCCGGGTCCTGGCCGGACAGGGACCGAAGTCCCTCCGGGACATGGTCACCCTGAACCTCGGCGTGGCCCTGCACCTGCTTGAAGACAATCTGCCCCTGGATATGGCCATGGATATGGCCCAGGCCAAGGTCGAACAGGGCCTGTCCAGCGGAGCGCTCCATGCTTGAAAAATTCCGGGCCGCCAAACAGGCCGAAATCGATGAGCTGAAGCGCCTACGCGACGCAGGATCCACGCACGCGACCTATGCCGGGCACAGACCGGGCTTCGGAACCGCCCTGACCGCCCCCGGTTCGTCCGGCATCATCGCCGAATACAAGCGCGCCTCCCCGTCCAAGGGCGACATCAACCTCGGCGTCCCGCCCCACGAGACGTGCGAAGGCTACGCCCGCGCCGGAGCCTGCGCCCTGTCCATCCTGACCGAGAGCCGCTACTTCAAGGGCGACCTGGCCTTCCTGGCCGAGGTCGCGCCCGTCGGCCTGCCGCTGCTGCGCAAGGACTTCATCGTCGACCCGCTGCAGGTGGAGGCTACGGCCGCCACGCCGGCCTCGGCCATCCTGCTCATCGTGCGCATGTTCGAGGACCAGGACGACCTGGCCTATCTGCACGGGCTTTGCGTCTCCCTGCGCCTCGAACCAGTCGTAGAGGTCTTCGACGAGCGGGACCTGGACCGGGCCAAGGAGCTCGGGGCGCGCATCATCCAGGTCAACAACCGCGACCTGGGCACCCTGGCCACGGACCTCGGCCGCTGTCTGGACATGGTGCGGCGCAAGAAGGAAGGTGAAATCTGGATCGGGGCCAGCGGCATATCGACCCCGGAACAGGTCCGCGAGCTTCGGTCCGCCGGGCTCGACGCCCTGCTCATCGGCACGGCCCTCATGCAACACGGCGACCCGGGCCGCGGGCTGGCCCAACTGGCGGGAGGACGGTCATGATCGTCAAGGTCTGCGGCATGACGCGTCCCGAGGATGTTGAATTCTGCGACGCCCTGGGCATTGACCTGCTGGGTTTCATCTTCCACGTCCCAAGCCCGCGGAACGTCGCTCCCGGCTGGGTCGCGACGCAGAAACCCAGGCAGGCCCTCAAGACCGGCGTCTTCGTGCGCCAAGGCGTGGATGAGATCGGCGGCATCGCCCGCGAGGCGGGACTCGACTTGCTTCAGCTCCATGGCGGGCACACGCGAGAGCAGTGCCGGGCCCTGGGGTCCGAAAGGGTCATCAAGGCCCTGTGGCCCAAGCGCTACGCCACGATCGAACTGCTGCTCGCGGACATGAAACTTTTCGCCCCGGTCTGCCGGGCCATCCTTCTGGACAGCGGCACCAGCGGCGGCGGCCACGGCACGAGCCTCGACCCTGCGGACCTGCGGCGTCTGAAGTGTCCTCACCCCTGGTATCTGGCCGGAGGCCTGGGACCGCACAATCTTGAAACCATGAAAACCACCGGCGCGGCCGGCTTCGACCTCAATTCCGCCGTGGAAAGCGCGCCAGGGATCAAGGACCACGAGAAAATCCGCCGCTCCGTCAACATATTGCGAGGAAAACCATGAGCAGAATATCCGACATGCTCCCCCGTCACTTCGGCCCCTACGGCGGCCGCTATGTGCCCGAGATGCTCATCCCGGCCCTGGAGGAACTTGAGCAGGGCTACCTGCGGTACAAGGACGACCCCGAGTTCACGGCCGAACTGGCCGACCTCTACCAGAACTACTGCGGCCGCCCCACACCCCTCTATTTCGCCAAGAACCTGACGCACGAACTGGGCGGCTGCAAGATCTACCTCAAGCTCGAAGGCCTGGCCCACACCGGCGCGCACAAGATCAACAACGCCCTCGGACAGGCCCTGCTGGCCAAGCGCCTGGGCAAGACCAAGGTCATCGCCGAGACGGGCGCGGGCCAGCACGGCTTGGCCTCGGCCACGGTGGCCGCGCGCTTCGGCCTTG
Organism: Desulfomicrobium escambiense DSM 10707; assembly: GCF_000428825.1. Taxonomy (NCBI): domain Bacteria; kingdom Pseudomonadati; phylum Thermodesulfobacteriota; class Desulfovibrionia; order Desulfovibrionales; family Desulfomicrobiaceae; genus Desulfomicrobium; species Desulfomicrobium escambiense. Next base: position 26,562 of record NZ_AUAR01000014.1, read on the forward strand.
AGTGCAAGGTCTTCATGGGCGAGGTGGACGTCCGCCGCCAGTACCCCAACGTCTACGCCATGAAACTTCTGGGCGCCGAGGTCGTGCCCGTGACCGACGGCACGAAGACCCTGAAGGACGCGGTCAACGCGACCCTCAAATACTGGATTCAGAATTTAAAGGACACGCACTACATCCTGGGTTCGGCCTTGGGGCCCTTCCCGTACCCGGTCATGGTCCGCGACTTCCAGTCCGTCATCGGCCGCGAGGTGCGCGCCCAGATCATGGAGCGCGAAGGCCGCCTGCCCGACCACCTGGTGGCCTGCGTGGGTGGGGGGTCCAACTCCATCGGCCTCTTCCACCCCTTCCTGGAGGAAGAGGGCATCCGCTTCCACGGCGCAGAAGCCGGTGGACGCGGACCGGCCGTGGGCGACAACGCGGCCCGGTTCGGCTCCACGCCCAAGGTCGGCATCGTGCAGGGCTACAAGAGCTACTTCCTGCAGAACGAGAGCGGCCAGTTGCAGGACACACACTCGGTCTCGGCCGGGCTCGACTACGCGGGCGTAGGGCCCGAGCTGGCCTGGCTCTACGACCGCAAGGTCATCGAGTTCGCGCCCATCACGGACGTGTTGGCTCTGGACGCCTTCAAACGGCTGACCCGGCTCGAAGGCATCATCCCGGCCTTGGAGTCGTCCCACGCCGTGGCCCGGGCCATGGAACTGGCCCCGACCCTGCCCAAGGACGAGATCATGGTCGTCAACATTTCGGGTCGCGGCGACAAGGACATCTTCATCACGGCTATGGAACTGGACCGCGACAACTGGATCGCTTTTTTGGAGAGCGAGGTGCGTCATGGAAAATAGAATCGACACGGCGCTCAAAGGCGCGCACGGCATCCAGCTCATGACCCACGTGGTGGCGGGCTACCCGAGCCTTGAGGCCAACGAGGAGCTGATCCGGCTCATGGCGAAGCGAGGGGTGAAACTCATCGAGATCCAGATACCTTTCACGGACCCTCTGGCCGACGGCCCGACCATCATGCGCGCCAACCAGGCCGCGCTGGACTCCGGCATCACACCCAAACACTGTTTCGAACTCTGCGAAAAACTGTCCCGGGAGTTGGATGTGGCCTTCATGTTCATGACCTACGCCAACATCCCCTTCGCCATGGGTCTGGAACGCTTTCTGGACAAGGCGGCCGCCAGCGGGGCCAGCGGCGTGATCCTGCCGGACCTGCCCTGGGACGAGGCTGACGGGGATTATGCGGACATGGCGCGCGAGCGCGGCCTGCACCCGGTCATGGTCATCTCGCCCGACACCGAAGGCCCGCGGCTGGACGCCGTCCTGAAACGCGCCTCGGGCCTGGTCTACACGACGCTGAAGGTCGGCATCACCGGAGCCGGCGCGGGCATGGACCAGGCCGGGGTCGATTATGTGCGGGGTCTGAAAACAAGGGCCGGTCTACCCATCGCCGCGGGGTTCGGCATCTCCAGACCCGAACACGTGCGCATGCTGGACGGCCTGGCCGACGCGGCCGTCATCGGCAGCCACATCATCAATCTGATGGATGACGGAGGATTGGCGGCCGTGGACGAATTCCTGGCGGCGTGTGCGAAAACATGATTGCACCAGACATGTGCGTGGGGGGAGGGCGGACCTACGTGCCCGCCCCCTGCATTTCATGCCATCACGGACCCGCCATTCATTTCCCAATTTTGCAAAATCCCACCCCGCACGAGACAACCGCCCCTCTCTTTGCTAGCAGAACGGGAAATCATCCTGTGGAGGATCCCCATGCCCGAATATCCCATCTTCAACTGCAAGAATTCCGACGACGTCATCAAGGCCGTGCGCGAGCATCGGGTCGAGCTGGTCCAGTTCTGGTTCGTGGACGTGCTGGGCACGCTGAAGAGCTTCCAGGTTCTGCCCGGGGAACTGGAGGCCGCCTTCGAGGAGGGCATGGGTTTCGACGGCTCGTCTCTGGAGGGATTTTGCAGAATTGAAGAAAGCGACATGATCGCCATTCCGGACCCGGCCACGTTCCAGCTGGTCACCTGGCGGCAGACCGCCGCGCCCATCGCGCGCATGTTCTGCGACATCCTGGAGCCAAGTGGGCAACCCTTCGCCGGGGACAGCCGCCATTGTCTGAAGCGCAACCTGCAGGCGGCCGCGAGCAAGGGCTACTCCTTCTATGTCGGCCCGGAGCTGGAGTTCTTCCTCTTCGAGAGCGCCACTTCGCCCAAGCCCCTGGACGCGGGCGGCTATTTCGACGCCCCGCCCCTGGACCTGGCCGGGGACATCCGCCGCGAAACCATCTCCTGCCTGCGCTCCATGGGCATCGGCGTCGAGTACGGCCACCACGAGGTCGCGCCCAGCCAGCACGAACTGGCCCTGCGTTACGCCGACGCCCTGAAGATGGCCGACACGGCCATCACCTACCGCGTCGTGGTCAAGGAGATCGCCCGCCAGAACGGCTGCTACGCGACCTTCATGCCCAAGCCCCTGTTCGGCGAGAACGGTAGCGGCATGCACGTCCACCAGTCCCTGTTCAAGAACGGCCGCAACCTCTTCTACGACGCCGACGGCGATCACCACCTGAGCCGCGAGGCCCGGGCGTACATCGCCGGACTCCTGCGCCACTGCAAGGAATTCACGGCCATCACCAACCAGTGGGTCAACTCCTACAAGCGGCTCGTGCCCGGCTTCGAGGCCCCGACAAACATCGCCTGGGCCCGCCGCAACCGCTCGACCCTGGTCCGCGTGCCCATGTACAAGCCCGGCAAGGAGGCCGCCACCCGCGTGGAACTGCGCTCCCCGGACCCGGCCTGCAACCCCTACCTGGCCTTCGCCTGCATGCTGGCCGCGGGCCTGAAGGGCATCGAGGAGAACTACGCTCTGCCTGCACCCGTGGAAGAGGACATCTACGTCATGTCCGCCGCCCAGCGCCGCGACCGCGGCATCGAGAGCCTGCCCGGAACCCTGGAGGCGGCCCTGGAGGCCATGGAAGGTAGCGCCCTCATCCGCGAAGCCCTGGGCGAGCACATCTTCACCAAGTTCGTCGAGAACAAGCACGTGGAATGGGACCAGTACCGCTCCCAGGTCACCAACTACGAACTGGAGCGCTACCTGCCCAGACTGTAGGGAAGGAGAGCCGGATCAGGACCCACCGCCAGGCGCAAGAAGCCGCGGCCCGGCACCCTTCGAGACAGGCTCCTCGCCCATCTGCCTGAGCATGTCCGCGACTGGCGTGCCCTCGGCGTTCGTGGCCTGCGGGTTGACCCGCAGGAGTTCCTGCCAGGCCTTGATGGCGCCGGCCTTGTCGCCCATATCGTGAAAGAGGACCACACCGGTGTTCATCCGGGCAGTCTCGTGGCCGGGGTCGATGGCAATGGCCTTGGCGAAGCATTCCAAGGCCTTCTGGTACTCGCCCAGGGAGCGGTGCATGACGCCCTTGTCCGTCAGGACATTGGGGTTGTTCGGGTTGATTTCCAGGGCCCGGCCATAGGCTTCGATGGATTTCTCGTGCTGGTGCGTGTCGAAGTAAAGGTTGCCGAGGGTTACCCAGGCCTTTTCGTCGCCGGGGTTCCTGGCCACCCGGTCGGCCTGGACCGCGATCTGGTCCGCCAGGTTGTTCACCTGCTGCGTCTGGACGGGCGCCTTCTCTGCGGTTGTATGCACCGCCGTCGTCAAAACGCCACCGATAAGTGCCCCAGCGATGAGAAAAACCACGCCATAGACCAGCGGGTTGTTTTTTTGGGCGGGCGGTGATGCGTCCTTTTTTCGGCTTTTCGCCATATCTCCTCCATGCAAAATTGGCTCACGGCGATGATACGCCACGGCCTCGCGCAAAGCATGATTCACGCCAACGGGAGAATCAAGGCGCCACGCGCCCTGATGCGGGCGCGCACGCATGAAAACGCGCAGCAACCTGCACAAGGCGGCCTTGACCTGTCGAAAAATGCACATCGAAAGTCAGCGCATGAGCAGCAGGCTCAGCGCCATGACGACCATGCCGCCCAGCAGGCCGAAGAGGCTGTCGTGCCCTTGGCCGTAGGCCCGGCTGGTGGGGAGGAGCTCGTCGAGACTGATGTAGACCATGATCCCGGCCACCCCGCCGAAGAGGATGCCCGTCAACTGCGGGGGCAGCACGCCACCGGGTCCGCCAGCGAAAAAGAGGATGGCCAGGTAGGCGATGCCCGCCCCGACGGGCTCGGCCAGACCGCTCAGAAAGGAATAGAGAAAGGCCTTCCGGCGCTTCCCGGTGGCGAAGTAGATGGGCACCGAGACGCTCACGCCCTCGGGGATGTTGTGCAGGGCGACGGCCACAGCGATGGCCACGCCCAGTTGCGGGTCCTGCAGGGCCGCCAGGAACGTGGCCAGACCTTCGGGAAGGTTGTGGATGCCGATGGCCAGGGCCGTGAAAAGGCCCATGCGCATGAGCTTCTTCTCGTAGCCGGGCAGGGGCTGGGCTGGGGCCGTGGACGGAGTGCGGCTGTTCTTGGTGATCTCCCACAGGGACGAACTTTTGCCGTGCACTTTGTCGGCCTCGGCCTCGGGGGGGATTTCGTGGGGGTTGGCCTCCTCGGGAATGAAATTGTCAATGAGGCCGATGACGAGCATCCCGCCGAAAAACGCCGCCGCATTGACCCAATGCCCGAGCGGATCACCGTAGTGGCCGACCAAAACGGCCTGCCCCTTGAAGAATATCTCCACGAAAGAGACGTAGAGCATCACCCCGGCCGAAAAACCCGTGGCCACGGACAGAAATCGGTAGCTGGAGAGCTTGGCCGTGAAGGCGATGATGCTGCCGATTCCCGTGGCCAGACCGGCGAAGGCCGTCAGGCCCAGGGCGAACCAGACTTCGGACATACGTGCTCCTTGGTGCGTCGGGGCGTGCGGGGCTTCAGTTCGGGATCATGATTCCGGATGGAATCGCATGCAGGCCGGAGCGCGGGCACAAGACGCCGCTCCGGCGGCAACGATTTTGCCGCACGGACGGGCTCAAACGTCGCGCGGAACCGCCGCTCCGGCAGTCTGATCAGGGTCCTTGGGCAAGGTCAGCAGAAACGTCGCGCCCTGTCCCGGACTCGTCTCCAGCAGGATGGAGCCTTTGAGCGTCTGGGTGACGAGATTATAGACGATGTTCATGCCGAGCCCCGTGCCTCCCGACCCGCGCTTGGTGGTGTAGAACGGGTCGTAGATGCGGTCCCGCTGCTCCTTGTCCATACCGACGCCGGTGTCCCGGTAGGACAGCGCCACGGCCTCGCCCACCGGCTCGACCTTGATGAAGATTTCCCCGGGCAGGCCGTCGGCGAAGCCGTGGATCAGGGAATTCATGACCAGATTCGTGAGGATCTGCATGACGGCCCCAGGATAGGAGTCCAAGACCAGGCCCTCGGGACAGTCCGTATGCACCTTGTGCGGGGTGCGCTTGAACTGCGGGCGCAGGCTGACCAATATCTGCTCCAGGTAGCTCTTCAGCTCGAAGGACCGTTTCTCCTCCGAGCTCTGGTCCGCGGCGACCTTCTTGAAACTCTGCACCAGCTCGGCGGCCCTCTCCAGGTTGGTCAGCACCGAGGCCGACGACTCCTCGGCCAGCGCGAGATATTTTTCCAGGTCCGAGCGCTTCATCTCCCCCCTCTCGTACAGGTCCCGAAGCTGGCGGGTCCGCTCGGCGAGAAAGGACGACGCGGTGACGCAGACCCCGATTGGGGTGTTGACCTCGTGGGCCACCCCGGCCACCAGATCGCCAAGTGCCGCCATCTTGGCCGAGTGGATCATCTCCTTCTGGGTGCGGTGCAGCTTGTCGAGGGATTCCTCCAGACTCTGCTGGTATTCGCGATTCTGGCGCAGCAGCCGGGCCCTGTCCAGGCAGGATTGCACCGAATGCACCAGGATGTTCATGTCCTGGATGGGCTTGATCAGGTAATCCCACGCCCCGCGGCGCAAGGCCTCGACCACGTCGCGGATGTCGCCCGCGCCGGACACGACCATGATGGGCGTTTCCGGGGCGATCTCCCTGACCTTGGCCAGAACCTGCAGCCCGTCCATGCGCGGCATGCGCAGGTCCACCATGACCATGTCCGGACGGTTCGCGGCAAAGACCTCAAGCCCCTCCTCGCCATCCCTCGCCTGCAGTACGGTGAACCCGAAATCCTCGAGGAAGTTGGCCAGGCTCTCGCGGACGAACTGGTCGTCGTCGATGCTCAGCACCACGGGTTGCGTTTCGGTAGTCATGAACCAGCCTCCGCCAGTTTCTGCCGGATGGCCCGCTCGAACACGGACATGTCCAGGACCGGCTTGAAAATCACCTCGCACTCCGTCAGTCCGATGGCGCGCAGTTCCGGGTCCAGCTGAAAGTCCGTGGAGCCCGTGTGGATAAGGAAACGAACGTCTGGCCGGAGCGCGTGGAGCGCCTTGATAAACTCGATCCCGTCCATGCCCCCGAGACGGATATCGACCACCGCCACGGCAACGGCCTCCAGACCGTCCATGGCGAGGGCCTCTTCGCCGCTCTCGGCCTGAAGGGTCGCAATACCGCAATCCTCCAGATACTCGCCCAGGCTCTCCCGGATGGTCGGCTCATCGTCCAGGAGGAGCACACTGCGGCCTGCCGCCCCCGCGGTCATCGCAGAGCCCCCTCAACGAGCTTGACGCCAGGAGTCAGCGGCAGGAGGACGATGAACGTCGTGCCCTGCCCCGGGATGGACTCCACCTCCATCTGGCCGCCGTGATTCTCCACGACGATGAAATACGATACCGACAGTCCCAACCCCGTCCCCTCACCCACCTTCTTGGTGGTGAAGAACGGCTCGAATATCCGTTTGCGCAGTTCTTCGGACATGCCAGGCCCGTTGTCCGCGATCTCGATGCGCACGGCATCGCCCGACGATCTGGCGCGCAGAACGAAACAGGCGTCGCCCTGCCGCGACGCCATGGCCTGTGCACCGTTGCGGATGAGGTTGAAAAAGACCTGCTGGATCTTGCTCTCCTCGCACGACACGAAAGGCAGATCGGCTTCGTACTCCCGGATGATCCGTATTCTGCGAAAATCGTACTGCCTTTTCAGGTCGTAGTCGTTGGCTGCCAGTTCCACGGTCCGGTCCAGCAGGGCGCAGATGTCCACCTTGGCCATCTCGACGTTGCTCTTGCGGCTGAAGGACAGCATGTTCTCGACGATGCGCGCGGCGCGCTGTCCGGACTCCATGATGGAATCCATCATGCGCAGGCAGCCCCGGCGGTCGAGGTAGGCGTGCAGGCTCTCCAGGTCGATCCCGACCTCCCCTGCCGCCGAGCTGTTGGCTGGCAAGTCCGGCGAGATGCGGTTGCGGATGACCTGCGCGTTCTGCAGGATGCCGGCCAGGGGGTTGTTGATCTCGTGGGCCATGCCTGCGGCCAGGCCGCCGATGGAAACCATCTTTTCGGACTGGATCATCATCTCCTCGAGGCGCACCCTCTCCGACACGTCGTCGATGCGCACCACGGCGCCCCGCACGCTGCCGGTCTCCAGAGGGTAGACCGTGACGTCCACGTACCCGACCACGTCGCCGTCCTTGCGGGGCACCTTGGCCTCCTTGACAGGGACGCCGCCCTTCATGGCGGCCATGATCTGCTCCGTGGTCAGCGGGGCCTCGGGATACACGTCGGCGAACTCCCTCCCCAGCGCGTCCTCGGCCGGTACGCCCGTCATGCGCGCGGCCGGCTGGTTCCACTGCGTGACACGCCCCTCCTCGTCCACGGCGATGAGGAGGGACGGCATGGAGTCAAGGATGTTGCGGATGTACCCTTCCGCCGCCTTGAGCTTCGCTTCCGCCTCCTCCTTCTGCCGGATGTCCCGCAGCAGGTTCTCGCGCATGGCGTTGAAGGCGTTGACCACGATGTCGATCTCGTCGGGCGTCCCGGAAGCCTTGTCGAGCACCAGGGGCTCCTGCAGCCTGTCGATGTTCAGCTCCGAGGTGTAGAGGGCCATCCTGCGCAGATGCCGGGTGACGAGCATGTGGACGATGGCCACGATAAGCACGGCCACGAGCATGAACTGCACGCCCTGGGTGACGACGATGACCAGGATCTTGTCCTTGATCCGGCCCAGGACAGCGCTTCTGTCCCCGGCCACGGTCAGGGTCCCTATCTCCTCGATACGATCGAAGGCCTGGTAGAGCAGGGGGAATTTGCGGATGACGAGAGTCTTCTCCTCCGCCTCCTGGCCGCGGAAGAACACCAGCCCGTCCGGGGTGACCACGCGGGCGTACTTCACGTCGCGCAGGTCGAGGATGCCTTCAAGCTGGGATATGACCTGCGCCTCGTCGAGATGCCAGAGGGAGCTTGTCAGGCTGGGCACGCGCGAGGAGCGGACCTGGTCGAGCTGCCCTTCGAGGACCTGCAGGTCCTTGCGGTAGTCGATGGTCAGCTGGATCATGGCCCCCAGGGCGGTGAAGAAGACGATGCCCAGCAATATCCTGATCAGAAGCCGGCGGCCAAGCCGCCCGGCCCCGTGCGATCTCAGATAGTGGGACAATAACGTCATCCGCGCACCTGTAGTCCTTTACGCAAAAATCGGCCGGGACATCCCGGCCATTTCCCTCAGGAATCTAAACACATCGCACGGGATTTGAAAAGCAAAACTCTATCCGGCGACAAACAGACGCATCAACTCGAAAAGGCCGAAAGGAGCACGATGAAGACAAGCGACGGCAGGAGGCTCGAAAGCCGGATGACGGTCAGCCCCAGCAGGTTGATGCCGATGCCCAGGATCAGGGTGCCGCCCGTGGCCGTGAGCTGGGCGATGAGGTAGTCCGAGAAGAGCCCCTGAAACGAGCCGGCAAAGATGGTCAAGAGCCCCTGATAGACGAGCACCGGAAGGGCGGAAAAGAGCACGCCGGACCCGTAGGTCGAGGCCAGGGCGATGGAGGCGAAGCCGTCCAGCAGGGCCTTGGTGAAGAGGATCGAATGGTCGCCGCGGATGCCTTCATCGAAGGATCCCAGAATGGCCATGGCCCCGATGCAGTAGATCAGCGATGCGTTGACCATGCCGTCCACAAAGCGGGTGTTGGAGGAGCGCACAAGTCCCTTGAGCTTGTCGGCCAGCCCGGCGAAGCGGTCCTCGAGGCTCAGGGCCTCGCCCACGACGCCGCCGATGAGGACGCTCAGCACCACGAGCAGCCCGTTCTTGCCCTGCAGGGCCATCTGCACGCCGATGACCAGGACGCACAGGCCCAGGCCCTGGAAAACGACCTGGCGCATCTTTTCCGGAAGGCGGCCGTGCAGCAGCAGACCCAACGCGCCACCGACCAGGATGGCCAGGGCGTTGATGACGGAACCGAGTGGGAAAACCATGACATGAACTCCGTGTGATGCGATGAAAAAAAACCGCCCCGTTCCATGACAGGGGAACGGAGCGGGGACATAGAAACGTCGGACGACTTCAGGATTTGCCAGACCCGCCAAGGGCGAAGCGTTCCAGCTTCTTCTTGTAGGCCACCACGCCGGAGGCCAGGCCCCTGGCCATGGAGGCCAGATACGCATCTGAACCGAGCTTGGCCGCCTCCTCGGGGTTGGTCAGGTAGCCGATCTCCACGAGAATGGACGGCATCCGCGCCCCGGTCAGCACGTAGAAGAACGCGCCCTTGGCCCCATGGCTCGCCAGCGGATACTTGGGACGCACGGCGCGCAACGTCTCCTGCTCGACCAGGGAGGCCATCTGGCGGGACTCGTTAATCTTGGAGTTGAGCATGAGATCCGAAAGAATGAACTGCATGTCGCTGATCTTTTTCGCCGAAACCCCGTTCTCCCTCGCCGCGACGCGCACGGCCTGCGCGTCGGTCGCCAGGTTCAGATAGTAGACCTCGAGGCCTTTGACCGAGGCGTCCTTGATGGCGTTGCAGTGCAGGGAAATGAAGAGGTCGGCGTTCTTGGCGTTGGCCATGGCCGTGCGCTCCTCGAGGGGTATGAACTTGTCGCCCGTGCGCGTGAAGTGCACCTCGAAGCCCTGCTGTTGCAGCTCGCGGCCCAAAATCCTGGCCATGCGCAGGTTGATGTCCTTCTCCTCGTGGCCGTTGGCCACGGCGCCTGGGTCCTTGCCGCCGTGCCCGGCGTCGATCATGATCGTGCGGACCTTGAGGCCGAGTTGTTCGACCAGGGAGCCGGCGTATTTCTTCTGCTTGGGCGAGACATCGATCTGCGGGGACTCCTCCTTTGCCTCCGCGACCGGCGCCGGAGAAACGGACTGCTTTCCGCTTTTGGCCTGTTTCTGCGCCGTGGCCGGCTCGGAAGCCGGCTTCGCTGCGAGCACATCGTTCTTAGCCGCACGTTTGGCCTCCAGTTCGGCCAGTGCCTGCTGCACGTGATCGACTTCGGCCCCCTGCTTTCCGAGAGCCCCATCCGCCTGAGCCGCCGCGGCGTCCTTGGCTCGCACCCCGTTTCCGCCGGTGGCATAGATGTCGAGCACCACCCGATAGGGTTCCGGCAGGGTGAAGACCCGGTAATGATCCATCTGCATGAGGTCGAACGTGATCAGCGCGGCGCCTGTTGAATCCGGGCTGACCAGAATCTGCGACAGGATGCCGTCGTCGACGGTCCGTTCGGGCATGACGTCGGCCGCGATATCGGTCCGCTGCAGGGTGATCTGCAATTGCTTGTTGCCGTTCTTGGCCTTTTCGACCAAGGCGCGCTCGTACTTCACGTCGCCCGCCATATCCATGACCACGCGCGTGTAGTCGCTGCTCGACCAGTGCCGGATGCCCAGAAGAGTCGACTCTCCCTTGGCTGGAACGGCTTTGGTCGCCGACGCCGGGGCGGGCTTGGACGAGGGCGCAGGGGCGGGAGCGCCGGCCTGGGACGTGGACGGGGATACGGGCTGTTTCGGCGCGGCCTGAGCTGGCGCCGCGCCGGCCATCTGCGCCAGCATCTCGCGGGCCCTCGGCGCCATGTCGCCTTTGGGGTATGCCGCTGCGACGCCCTTGAAAAACCCTTCGGCCTGGACCGGATCCTTGGTCAGTTCCAGCCAGACCATCCCCTTGCGGAACATCGCGTCATCAGCCCAGCCATGCTTCGGGAAGGCCTTGAGCAGCCGGTCGTAGGCTTCCAGGGCGCTCGTGCGATCGGCCTTGGCGAACGAACGTCGGGCCAGTTCCTCGAAGGAGCGCCCCAGAAAAAACATGCACTTCGGCGCATACGCCCCTTTGGGCTCCGCCGCCAGGGATTGCTCGAAATGGTTCATGACCGCGAGCCACTCGGCCCGCAGGCCCGCCCGCTTCTCGTTCCCCACGAGCGAGTTGAAGGCGCTCACCCCGCGGGCATAGTCGTCCTTTGCCGCAGCCGAAACGGCCACGGCGAACCCGAGGACCAGTACGGCCGTCAAAACTGCTTTCAACGCAAAACGCACGAAGATCACTACTCCACGGTCACGCTTTTGGCCAGGTTCCGGGGCTGGTCCACATCCTTGCCCAAGTACACGGCCATTTCATAGGCGAAAAGCTGCACTGCCGGCAGCACCAGAAAACTCTTGAGCGGCCCCCAGACCTCGGGCAGCACCCACGGGTCTTCGACGGCCGGGGCTGCGCCCGGGTTGACCAGGGCAATGATGCGCCCGCCCCTGGCCTGCACTTCCTGCAGGTTCGAGGCCACCTTCTGCAGCAGCTCGTCGCCCAGGGCCATGGCGAAGGTCGGGAAGTGCGGGTCAATGAGGGCGATGGGCCCGTGCTTCATCTCGCCGGCGGCGTAGCCTTCGGCGTGGATGTAGGAAATCTCCTTGAGCTTGAGGGCGCCCTCCAGGGCCATGGGGAAATTCTGGCCGCGGCCGAGGAAGAAGAAACTCTTCGCGTCGGAATATTCCTGGCTCAGGCTCCTGGCCTTTTCGCGGATGGCCGGCAGTTCGGTCCCGAGGCGATCGGGCAGCTGCGGCAGGTCGGCCAGGCAGCGCTCCAGGACGCCCTCGGGGAGAGAGCCTTTGCGTACGCCCCAGGACAGGGTCATGAGCAGCAGCAGGACCATCTGGCTGCACATGGCCTTGGTCGAGGCCACGCTGATCTCGGGCCCGGCCTGGGTGTAGACGACCTGGTCGGACTCGCGGGCGATGGACGACCCGACCACGTTGCACAGGCCCAGGATCGGCACGCCGACTTCGCGGGCGATGCGGATGGCGGCCAGGGTGTCGGCCGTCTCGCCCGACTGGCTGATGGTCAGGACCAGGTCGCCGGGCAGGAAGACGCTGTCGCGGTAACGGAACTCCGAGGCGATCTCGACCTGCACGGGGATGCGCGCCCAGGATTCGAGGAGGTACTTGGCCCACAGTCCCGCGTGGTACGATGTGCCGCAGGCCACGATGGTCAGGCGGCCCGGAACCTCCAGGGCGTCGAGCTCCGGCAGCACCACCCGGCCCTTCTGGATGCGGCCGGCCAGACAGTCGCGGATGACCTTGGGCTGCTCGAAGATCTCCTTGAGCATAAAATGCTTGTAGCCATCCTTCTGGGCGGCCTGAACGTCCCAGGAGATGTGCTTGACCTCCTTGGCCTTGGGTTTGAGGGTCACGGCGTCGAAGACCTGCCACGAACCGGCGTCGATCTCCACCAGTTCGCCGTTGTCCAGGAAGACCACCTCGCGGGTGTAGGGCAAAAAGGCCGGGATGTCCGAGGCCAGGAAATTCTCGCCCGTGCCGATGCCCATCAGGAGCGGGCTGGCCTTGCGGCTGGCCCAGATCTTCCCGGGGTGCTCGCGCGACAGCAGGGCGAAGGCGTAGGCGCCGTCGACCTGCGACAACGCCCAAGAGATGCCCTGGCGCACGTCGCCGGTCAGCTGCACGCCCTTGGCGATGACGTGGACCAGGACCTCGGTGTCCGTTTCGGAATGAAAGACGTGGCCTTCGGCCACCAGCTCGGCCTTGAGCTCGGCGTAGTTCTCGATAATGCCGTTGTGGACCAGGGCGAAGCGCCTGTCGCCGTCCATGTGCGGATGGGCGTTGCGCTCCACGGGCAGGCCGTGGGTGGCCCAGCGGGTATGGCCGATGCCGCAGACCGAGGAGGCCGTGTCCAGGCCCGCGATCTTGCAGTCCAGGGCGCCGAGCTTGCCCTCGGCGCGGATGACATGCAGGCCCTGCGGTTCCTCGTAGGCCACGCCGGCCGAGTCGTAGCCGCGGTATTCAAGTCGGCGAAGGCCCTCGACAATGGCCGGGATGGCCGGACGATGTCCCGTGTACCCGATGATTCCGCACATGCTATTTCTCCATCTCGGCTTGCGCCCGTTTCCAGAATTCCGGCCAGGCCACGAGCAGGTCGCGCAGGGCCAGCCCCCGGTGGCTGCGGGCGTTCTTGACCGACGCGTCCATCTGCGCGGCCGTCAGGCCCAGCTCCTCGTCGAAAAACACGGGGTCGTAGCCGAACCCCTTGTCGCCGGCCGGGGCATGGGTCACCCGGCCCTGCCACGCCCCGCGGCCGACCAGCTCCAGCCCGCCTGGCGTGACGGCCAGCATGACGCAGGCGAAGTGGCAGCCGCGCCACGGGTCCGGCACGTCCTTCAGGGCCTCCAGCAGCTTGACCACGTTTTTTTCATCCGTGGCGTCCTCGCCGCTGTAGCGCGCCGAATAGACGCCGGGGGCCCCGTTCAGGGCGTCCACGGCCAGGCCAGAATCATCGGCCACGGCCACCAGACCCGTGGCCCTGGCCACGGCCACGGCCTTGATGCGGGCGTTGTCCTCGAAGGTCTCGCCCGTCTCGGGGATATCCCCGATGTCCGGAAAATCCTTGAGCCCCAGCACCGTCATGTCCGGCTGCAGTTCCTTCAGCATGGCCGACAGTTCGCGGACCTTGCCCGCATTGCCCGTGGCCAGAACGATCGTGTTCATCGCATTGTCCCGTCGCTTATTCAAGATCATAGATTTCAAAGGAAAAGGAGGTCAGGTCCGCATGCAGCATGCGCCCGGCCAGGGCCAGTTCGCCGTGCAGCAGATAGCGTGACGTCTCGGCGGCCATGAGCGCCGCAGCCAGCGAAACCGCCGGGGCCAGGCTACCCAGGGCGTGCTCGGCGTCGGGGGCCGCCGCATCGCCCCACATAAGCGAGATGCCGCGCTTTTCGGCCGTCTCGCTGCCGACCACCGCGGTCCAGCCGGCCACGGCCCCGGCCACCACCGGGATGCCGCGCTCCAGGGCCGCGTCGTGCAGGGCCATGCGCGGGGCTATGCCGCCCAGAGCGTCCACCACCACGTCCACGCCTTGCAGGGCCTGAGACAGGTTGTCGCGGTCCAGAAACATCTCTAACGCCCGCACCTCGACCAGCGGCGAGATGCGGGCGGCCCGCTCGGCGCCCACGCGCGCCTTGTTGCGGCCCAGATCGTCCACGGACGCGAGAAGCTGGCGGTTGAGGTTCGATTCCTCGAACACGTCGCCGTCGGCCACGTCGATACGCCCCACGCCGAAACGCGCCAGAAGTTCGAGCACGTAGCCCCCGAGGCCACCGGCGCCCACGAGCAGCACCGAGGACTCCAGAAGTCGCGCCTGACCCTGCGGCTCAACGCCGTGCAGACATTTGAGCAGGGGTACGGGCGCCACCCCGTGCGACACGCAACGCAGGGCGCCCTCGCGCAGGGGCAGGCCTTCGCGGGCGCACAGAGATTTCAGCTCGGGCAAAGATACCGTGCGGACCTTGCGCTGCTCGTCGTACCCGCAGATCCGCGCCAGTTCCTGGGCAAAGGAGGAACTCATCCCCCGCCCACCGCAGGAAAGATGCCCAACTGGTCGCCGTCGGCCAGAACCGCGTCCATTTCCGCATGCTTGCTGTTCACGAAGACCAGCTTCACATCGTCCGGGGCAAGCCCGAGAGCCGTCAGCGCGTTCTCCACGGTGCCGCCGGCGGAAAGCGTCAGAACCCCGCCTTCGGGGGTGTGGTCACTCAAGGTGGCGAAACATTTGATGCGTACCTGCATGGTCATCCCTGGTGCCGGCATCGCCCCGGGGCTGCCGACCGTTTTCCGGGTTGCGTTTCCGGAGGGCCGCAAGCTTGGCGCGTCCTCCGAAAATATCGGGACATCTTTGCGGACCGCGGGTTCCGAGTCAATAGACCAAAACGCGGGAAAGCGCGCCCCGGAAGCCGCGTCAGCGCCCTTTCCCGAACCTGGACGGAAGCGTCTATTCCAGGACGATCTCCACCCTCTGCCCCGGCACGTTGCCCTTGAGTTCCGTCAGGAGCCCGCGAATGGTGTTCGTCACGAGCCGGTCTACGAAGGGGTTCAAAGCCAGGCGCTGCCCCCCCACCCGCACCACGAGTTTGGCGTTCATGGCTTCGCAGGCCCGGGGCTCGGCCGTGCCGGCCACGATCTCCCGGGCCAGTTCATGGCAGGAGTCGCGGCCGCAGGCCCCGCAGTCGAGGCCGGGCAGGGTGAAGGCGCGGCTCTCGGCCAGGGTGGCCAGCTCGGCCACGGACGAAACCTGCGGCACGCCGGGCAGGGAGCCGGATCCCCAGGTGGCCAGGGCCAGGCCCTGACCCAGGCCGGACTCGTCCTCGGCCGCGCCCAGGGTCACGAACCGGGGCAGCCAGGTCAGGGACTTGCCGCCCTCGACCAGCACGATATCGGATCCCAGCAGCGGAAAGATGTCCTGCAGTTGCCGGGCGGAATTCCAGAGCAGCGTCGTTGTTTTCGGCCCGATGCCCGCCACGCTGACGCATTCCTGCGCGAACCTGGCCGTATCGGTCCCGTCCAGATCCAATCCGTGATGCGTGAACTTCACGGCGGCGACCTTGCGCCCCCGCGCGGTCAACTCCCGGGCGAGTTCGAGGACAAGACTTGTTTTGCCCGTTTTCTTGAACCCCACCACAGATACGGCCTTGAACATCGCTCCTCCGTCTTTGACAATCGATCGTTCATAAACTAACCAGTGCTGTTTCGCAGCGTCGCGCCCGCCTTGAACACTGCCGGCCATTTCCGGGAAAGCGGCGCGCTCTTCCATCCCAAATTCGCCAAGGACACATATATTTCTATGTCTAAAATTCAGAAAATTAAAGGCTTTTCTGACCTCTTCAGCCCGGAGAGCGCCGTCCACACGCACATGGAGAACCTGGCCCGCGAGGTCTTCGCCACGTACGGCTGCCAGGAAGTGCGCGTGCCCATCCTGGAGAAGACCGAACTCTTCGCCCGCTCCATCGGCGAGGAAACCGACGTGGTGCAGAAGGAGATGTACACCTTCGCCGACCGCAAGGGCCGGTCCCTGACCATGCGCCCCGAGGCCACGGCCGGGGTGCTGCGCGCCTTCATCGAGTCCGGCATGTACGCGTCCGAAGGGTCGACCAAGCTCTTCGCCTGCGGCCCCATGTTCCGCTACGAGCGCCCCCAGAAAGGCCGGCTGCGCCAGTTCCACCAGCTCGACGTCGAGGTGCTCGGCACCGACGCGCCCCAGGCCGACGCCGAGGTCGTGCTTATGCTCTGGACCTTCCTGACCAAGCTGGGCCTCAAGAACCTGGCCCTGGAGCTCAACTCCCTGGGCTGCCCCGAGTGCCGCCCGGTCTTCCACCAGCGCCTGCGCGACTTCCTGGCCGGCGTGGACCAGTCGGCCCTGTGCGAGGACTGCCGCCGCCGCGCCGAGACCAACCCCCTGCGCGTGCTGGACTGCAAGGTCCCGGCCTGCAAGGAGCTGGTCGCCGGCGCGCCGAGCATCGCCGAATCCCTGTGTCCGGGCTGCGCCGAGCATTTCGCCCAGGTCCGCGAGATCCTGGACAGCGCGAAGCTCCCCTACCGCCTGAACGACCGGCTGGTGCGCGGCCTGGACTATTACCAGCGCACGACCTTCGAGGTCGTCTCCGGCGAGATCGGCTCCCAGAGCGCCGTGGCCGGCGGCGGCCGCTACGACGGCCTCATCAAACAGCTCGGCGGCCCGGACCTGCCGGGCATCGGCTTCGCCTGCGGCATGGAGCGCCTGGCCCTCTTGTACGGCGAGGCCCAGACCCCGGCCCCGGACTTCTACCTGGCCGTGCTGGATTCCCGCGCCCTGAACACCGCCCTGCTCCTGGCCCAGCGTCTGCGCGAACGGGGCTTCGCCGGCGAGGTGTCCTTCGAGGCCAGAAGCATCAAGGCCCAGATGCGCCAGGCCAACAAGCTCGGCGTCAAGACCTGCCTGATCCTGGGCCAAGACGAGATGGACAAGGGCCAGATCGTGGTCAAGGACATGGCCACGGGCGTACAGAAGACCATCGGACAGGACGACCTGGAGCAGGCCCTGGGCTTCCGCAAGCCCTAGGCCGGCCGCTGAAAACTCGAAATGCGCAGGCCGTTCAAAACGGCGGCCTGCCAGGCCTTTACACCCCGAATTTGCAGCTTATGGTACCCAAGCGAGGAACATATAATGGATGAACGGAACACGGAACGCGGCATGGACAGCCTGAACGGCTGGCGCAGATCCCACAACTGCGCGGCCCTGGGCACGGAAGCTCTTGGCCAGGAAGTCTGCCTCATGGGCTGGGTGCAGTACCGCCGCGACCACGGCGGCCTCATCTTCATCGACCTGCGCGACCGTCACGGTCTGACCCAGGTAGTGTTCTCGCCCGAGGTCGCCCCCGAGGCCCACGAACGGGCCCACGTGCTGCGCACGGAGTTCGTGCTGGCCATCAAGGGCGTGGTCCGCCCCCGGCCGGGCGATATGATCAACCCCAAGTTGGCCACGGGCGCCATCGAGGTCTACGTCACGGAGTTCAAGCTCCTGAACACGGCCAAGACCCCGCCCTTCCCCATCGAGGACCGGGTGGACGTGTCCGAGAACCTGCGCCTCAAGTACCGTTTCCTGGACCTGCGCCGCAAGGCCATGGCCGACAACCTGATTTTGCGCAACCGCGTGTCCCAGAGCGTGCGCCGGTACCTCGACGAACTGGGCTTCCTGGAGATCGAGACGCCCGTGCTGACCAAGTCCACGCCCGAGGGCGCCCGCGACTTCCTGGTTCCCAGCCGCGTCAACCAGGGCCAGTTCTACGCCCTGCCGCAGTCGCCCCAGCTCTTCAAGCAGCTGCTCATGTGCGGCGGCCTGGACCGCTACTACCAGATCGTCAAGTGCTTCCGCGACGAGGACCTGCGCGCCGACCGCCAGCCCGAGTTCACCCAGATCGACATCGAGATGTCCTTCGTCGACGAGGAGCAGGTCATGGAGATGGCCGAGGGCATGGTGGCCCGCGTCATGCGCGAAGCTTTGGGCCGCGAGATCGTCCTGCCCCTGCCGCGCATGACCTACGCCCGGGCCATGGCCGAGTACGGCGTGGACAAGCCCGACGTCCGCTTCGACCTCAAGCTTTCCGACGTGACCGACATCGTACGCGGCTCGGACTTCAAGCTCTTCGCCGCTGCCGCCCTGGTCAAGGCCCTGCCCGTGCCCGGCGGCGCGGAACTGTCGCGCAAGGAGATCGACGACTACACCGAGTTCGTCAAAATCTACGGCGCCCAGGGCCTGGCCTGGATCAAGATCAAGGAGGACGGCTGGCAGTCCCCCATTGCCAAGTTCCTGAGCGACGCCGAACGCGCCGGCCTGACCGAGGCCCTAAGCCTCAAGGCCGGCGACATCGTCTTCTTCCAGGCCGGCGCGCCCGAGATGGTCAACAGCGCCCTTGGCAACCTGCGGCTCAAACTCGGCGAACGCTTCGGCCTCATCCCCGAAGGCGAGTTCGCGCCCCTGTGGGTCACGGACTTCCCGCTCCTGGAGTGGGACCCCGAGGCCAAGCGCTGGGTGGCCATGCACCACCCCTTCACCGCGCCCAAGGACATGGACGCCCTGGCCTCCGATCCGGCCGCGGCCGTGGCCCGGGCCTACGACCTGGTGCTGAACGGCACCGAGGTCGGCGGCGGCTCCATCCGCATCCACAACCCCGAAACCCAGCAGCACATGTTCAGCGCCCTGGGGATTGGCGAGGAGGAGGCGAGGGCCAAGTTCGGCTTCCTGCTCGACGCCCTGGTCTTCGGCGCCCCGCCCCACGGCGGCATCGCCTTCGGCCTGGACCGATTGATCATGCTCCTGACGGGTGCCAAGTCCATCCGCGACGTCATCGCCTTCCCCAAGACCCAGAAGGCCACCTGTCTCATGACCGAGGCCCCGTCGGCGGTGGAAAACACGCAACTGCGCGACTTGGGCCTGCGCCTGCGGGAAAAGCCCAAAGAGTAGACATATGCTGAGAAAAGTACGTACATATCCTGACCCGGTGCTGGCCGCAAAGGCCGCGCCGGTGACGGAGATCACCGACGAAATCCGCACCCTGGCCGCTGACATGATCGAGACCATGTACGCGGACAAGGGCATCGGACTGGCCGCTCCACAGGTGGGCGAGAGCATCCGCCTCATCACCGTGGACCTGAGCGGCCCGGACAAGCGGGAGGACCCGCTTGTCTTCGTCAACCCGGTCCTGTCGAACCTCGAAGGCGAGGTGGACTCCGAGGAGGGCTGCCTGTCCGTGGTCGGCTACCGCACCACCGTGACCCGCGCCGAACGGCTGCACCTCTCGGCCACGGACCTGAACGGCAACCCCGTGGAGATGGACGCTGACGACCTCATGGCCATCTGCCTGCAGCACGAGGTGGACCATCTGAACGGCGTCCTGTTCATCGACAAAATCAGTAAATTGAAGCGCACCCTGTACGAGAGAAAGCTCAAAAAATGGCTGAAAGAGAAGAAAGAGAAAGACTGAGAGTCGTCTTCATGGGCACGCCGGACTTCGCGGCGGCGTCCCTTCGGCACCTTCTTGACTGGGACGGGTGCGACGTCGTGGGCGTGTACTGCCAGCCCGACCGCCCCTGCGGCCGAGGCCAGGTCTGCACGCCCCCGCCCGTCAAGCTCCTGGCCATGGAGCACCGCCTGCCCGTGTTCCAGCCCCTGAATTTCAAACAGCAGCCCGACGTGGACCAATTGGCGGCCCTGGCGCCGGACCTCCTCCTCGTGGCCGCCTACGGCCTCATCCTGCCTAATTCGGTGCTTGACATCCCGCGCCTGGGGGCCATCAATGTGCATGCGTCGCTCCTGCCCGAATACCGCGGCGCCGCGCCCATCCACAGAGCCATCGTCGACGGCCGCCACGTCACCGGCATCACCATCATGCGCATGGAGGCCGGCCTGGACACGGGCGACATCCTGCTGCAGCGCAGCCGGGCCATCGGCATCAACGACACGGCCCAGAGCCTGCACGACGAGCTGGCCGACATGGGCGGCCGGCTCCTGGTGGAGGCCCTGGAAAAGATGAACCAGGGCCGTCTGGTGCGCATCCCCCAGGACCACGCCAAGGCCACCTACGCGTCCAAGCTCTCCAAGGAGGAAGGGCACATCGACTGGAACCAGCCTGTCCTGACCGTGCACAACCGCATCCGCGGCCTTTATCCCTGGCCCGGCTCCTGGTTCGACTGGGACGGCATGCCCGGCAAGACCCTGCGCCTGACCGTGCACCCTGGCGTCATCGGCGAGCCCCTGCCCGAGGGCGTCCGGCCCGGCGAAATCCACGGCGTGGCCGGCGACAGCGTGCTCATCGCCTGCGCCGACCGGCTCTACGCGGTGCCAACCATCAAGCCGGCCGGGAGCAAGCCTCTGGGCGGACGCGAATTCTACTGCGGATACCTGAGCCGCTGCTCCGGCGAACACCTGCTCAAACCCGACCTGGCCTGCCCGGGCGACTAGGAGCCATGCCCAAACCCAGGAGCGGAAAACCCCTCAGAAGCCCCCTGGAACAGGAGATTCGCGACTCCTTCCAGACCCGCAAGCGCGTCTTCATCGGGCTCATCACCGGCTCGTCCGTCTTTCTCTGCGTTTTCATCGCCCTGCTGTGGGTCATCCCCTTCGTCGGGCTGACCAGCATCCATCCCCTGGCCCCGTGGATCCTGGGCTTCGTCACCGCCGCCCTCATCCTGGCCATCGGCTGGGCCGCCCTGGCCCTGGTGCTGAACATCCTCCTGGGCCGGCCCGTGCTTTTCGCCAAGCGCCTGCGCGGTGTCACGGTCAAGCTCTTCCTGCCCCTCATGACCCTGCTGGGCCGGCTGGTGGGCATCCCCAAGCAGACGGTGCGGGCCTCGTTCATCAAGGTCAACAACGAGCTGGTCCGGGGCGAAGGCCACCGCTACCCCGCCGACAGGATCCTGCTGCTCATGCCGCACTGCATCCAGAACAGCCGCTGCAAGTACCGGCTGACCTACGACATCGACAACTGCAAACGTTGCGGCGAGTGCGCCCTGGCGGGCCTTTTGGCCCTGCGGGACAAATACGGCGTCAAGCTGGCCGTGGCCACGGGCGGGACCATCGCGCGGCGCATCGTGGTTCAGCACCGCCCCAAGATCATCATCGCCGTGGCCTGCGAGCGCGATCTGGCCAGCGGCATCCAGGACACGCACCCCGTGCCCGTCTACGGCATCCTGAACTCCCGGCCCTTCGGCCCGTGCCTCGACACGGACGTGGCCCTGGAGCAGGTCGAATGGGCCATCAAGGAGTTCTCGGCATGAGCACGCCCCAGGCCCGGCGACTGGCCATGGACATCCTGCGCCGCACCATGGACCACCACCAGGACCTGCAGGCCGCCGTGGACGACGTGCTGGCCGGCGTCGCGCCGGGGCCGGACAAGGGCCTGGCCACGGAACTGGCCTACGGCTACCTGCGGCTGCGCGGCCGCATCGATTTCATTCTCGCCCAGCTCCTCAAAAACCCGCACCAGACCTCGCCAGTCCTGAAACGCATCCTCGGCGTGGCCGCCTACGAGCTCTTGTATCTGAGCCGCATCCCCGAATACGCCACCCTGGACTGGGCCGTGAGCCTCGTGCGCGAGCGCCTGGGGGAACCCTTGAGCAAGGTGGCCAACGGCGTGCTGCGCAACCTGGTCCGCCTGGGCCGCTCCGTGCATCTGCCGGACTATTACGAGGGCAAGACGGCTGGCCAGGCCAAGTTCCTGTCGGCATGGTGCTCCTGCCCGCTCTGGCTGGCTGAACTCTGGCTCAAGGCCTACGGCAAGGACAAGGCCCGGGCGTATCTTGAGGCGTCCCTGCAGGCCCCGCCCCTGGGCGTGCGGGTCAACAGAATGCACCCCCAAGGCGAAAGGCTGCGGCAGGACCTCGCGCCCCTGGCCGAGACGCGCACGGATTGGGGCTTCGCCCTGAAGCAGTGGCCGGACTTCCTGGACGAGGCCGTGGCCGCAGGCGCCGCCACCAGGCAGAGCCTGGCCGCCCAAAAGATCATGGACATCCTGGGCGCAGAGCACTGGCCGAGCCCCGTGCTGGACGCATGCTGCGGACGGGGGGGCAAGACTTTTCTCATGACGGAACTGGGCAAGACGGTCTGGGCCTCGGACGTCAACGTCTTCCGGCTGCGCCAGCTCAAAGGGGAATCAAGACGGCTGGGAATGTCCGTGCCGGCGTTCAGGGCTGGAGCGCAGGGTCCGTATCCCCTGCGCCCAGGCCCGCGCACCGTGTTTCTCGACGCACCCTGCTCGGGCCTGGGCGTTCTCTCGAGGCGTCCCGACATCAAATGGAAGCGCACTCCGGCGGACTGCGCCGGACTGGCCTTTCTGCAGGACGAGATGCTGCGGGCGGCGGCGGAACTGCTGCCGTCGGGCGGATGTCTCGCCTACGTGACCTGCACCCTCAATCCCGAGGAGAACGAGGGACGGATCGAAGGGTTTGTTCGCACCCACCCGGGCCTGGGCCTGCTGCGGCAGGCCCAGAGCGACCCGGCCGAAGGGCTGGGGGAATTCTTCTACGGCGCGGTGTTGAAGAAAGGCTGAATCGCGGCTACGTGTTCTGGGCCCGGCGGTGAAACTCCTTGACCAGAATCTTCTCCAAGCATTCGCGGCAGATGTCGGTGTTGTTGCAGTTCTGCAGCTTCATCTCGATGACCGGGTTCATCTTGCCCATCTGTCCGCCGAGCCGCGTCAGATTGGACGGGTCCTCGATGACCAGGGTGTAGCGCTCCTCGTAGATCCCGTCCTTGAGACCCATGATCTCCTTCCCGCAGATGTCGCAGAATCTCTTGATCATCCGTCCTCCGTGTGCTGCGATGGAAAATTGCAAAGACATGGATTCCCGCCTCCGCGGGAATGACACCGATGCGGCGCGATCAAATGACGATCACCCCGACCGGATGTAGTGACGACACAGGCGAGTCTACCAAAGTCATCCCCGCGAAGGCGGGGATCCATGCCTTTTCCTACCACGTATACCTGCACGTATCTCTAAACCTTGAGCGTCCCCCGATACTCGTCCCAGGACCCGATCCCCAGGGACTCGGCCAGGGCCGCCACCTCGTCCACCAGACGGAAGGCGTTGTCCGGGCGCATGAAGTTGTAGGTCCCGACCTGCACGGCGTGAGCGCCGACCAAGATGAACTCCAGCACGTCCTCGGCGCTGACGATGCCTCCCATTCCGATGACCGGCACGTTCACGGCCTGCACGACCTGATGCACCATGCGCAGGGCCACGGGCTTGATGGCCGGGCCCGACAGGCCGCCGACCACGTTGGCCAGGCGGCTTTTGCGCGTGCGGATGTCCACGGCCATGCCCGAGAGAGTATTGATGAGGGACAACATGTCCGCGCCCGCGTCCACGGCCGCCCGGGCGATGACGCGCACGTCGGTCACGTTGGGGCTCAGTTTCACGATGACGGGCTTGGAGCCCGAGCGTTTCTTGACGGCTGCGACCACTTCGGCCGCCATGTGCGGATCCTGGCCGAACTGCACCCCGCCCTCGCGCACGTTGGGACAGGAGATGTTGACCTCCAGGGCCGCGATCTTGTCTTCATGCGCAAAGATGGCCGCCAGCTCGCCGAAGTCATCGGGCGTCTGGGCGTAAAGGTTTGCGATGAGGGTCGCGTCGGCCGGAATGAAAGGCAGCTTCTCGGTCAGGAACTTCTCCACGCCCACGTTCTGCAGGCCGATGGCGTTGAGCATGCCGCACGGTGTCTCGGCGATGCGCGGCATGGGGTTTCCGGTCCGCGGGTCCAGGGAGATGCCCTTGAGGCACAGCCCCCCGAGTTTTGAAAGGTTGCCGAAGCGCATGAACTCCAGGCCGTAGCCGAAAGTGCCCGAGGCGGTGATGACGGGATTTGCGAGAGTCAGAGACCCGAGTTTGACGGTCTGGTCCATGCTATGCCCCCAGTTCGATGTCGCGCACGTCGAAAACCGGTCCGTGCACGCAGCTTTGTACGTAGTCGCCCTGGGTCGTCTTGGCCACGCAGCCCAGACACGCACCCACCCCGCAGGCCATGCGATTCTCCAGGGACACCTGGCCGTCGGTGCCGTGTTCCAGGCAGTACTTGCGCACAACCTTGAGCATGGGCTCCGGCCCGCAGGCCAGGACCTGGCCCTTGCCGGCCAGCGCCCTGATGCGCTCGGACAGCACGGTTTCGAAGGCCGCGATGTCGGCAGGGGTCTTCTGCTGCATGGCCTCGCTCGGGATGCTCGCTGCGATCTCGTCGTAGGGGTAGTGCCGCAGGTCCAGGCGGTGGCCGAAGAGCATGGAAAGGTTGTCCCTGCGCTCCCGGCGGGCGAGCATGACGAAGGGGGCGATGCCCACGCCTCCGGCCAGGATCAGGTTGGGCCGCGACTCGTCGATGCGGAACCATCTCCCCAGCGGCCCCCAGACCGTGACCTTCTGGCCCGGCGTAAGCTCGGCCAGCCGGCGCGTGCCGCGGCCCACGGTCTGGAACAGAATGCGCAGGCCGTCGTCGGACACGTCGCAGACCGAGAAGGGCCGCGGCCAGATGAGTTCCGCGCCCCACTGCGCAGGGCGGAGCATGACGAACTGGCCCGGACGGCAGGTCCAGCCCGGCGCGGAAAGGATGAGGTTGACCAGGCTCGGGTCGCTGCCGGGCCGGCAGGAGATGACCTCCAAATCCCGGCATGGCGTCTGGCTGTCGATCATATGGTGTTCCCGGACGTGTGTCCTATGCGTTGTCGGTTTTCGTGGTTTCCCCGGCCATGCGGGCCAGTTCCGTCTGGCGCTCGGCCGGGGTGAGGCTCGTGCAGAGGGTGTAGGTCGCGCCGTCGTGCACTTCCTTGCGGATGGCGAAATGTTCGTCGGCCAGACGGGCCAGCTGGGGCCAATGGGTGATGAGGATGACCTGCTGGCGCGTGGCCAGAAGGCGGATGCGCTCGGCGACCTTGATGAGCGTCCGGCCGCCGATCCCGGAGTCGACCTCGTCGAAGAGCAGGGCCGGCAAGCCTTCCCGGGAGCGCAGGCTGACCACGGCCAGCAGGAAGCGCGAAAGCTCGCCGCCCGAGGCGATGCGGTCCAGGGGCTGCGCGTCCAGGCCGGGGTTGGGCACCCACAGGAAGCGGGGCCGCAGCTCGTCGATGCCGGGGTGGACCGTCAGGGCGCGAAACTCCACCAGTACGCGCAGATGCTCGGAAAAACCCAGGTTCTTCAGCTCGTGTTCGAGATCCCTGGTCAGGTCCACGGCCGCGGCTTCGCGGGCGGCGTTGAGCGCTGCCGTGGCTTCGCGCAGGGCCGAGGCGGCCCGGGCCTCTTCCTTGTCCAGGCGCTTCAGCTCCAGCCCGCTCTCGTCCAGAAAGGACAGGTTCTCCTCGATCTCGGCCCCGAGGGCCACGATGGAATCGAGGGAGCGCTTCAGCTTGCGCTGCAGCTGCTGCAGCTCCCACAGGCGCTTCTCGACCTGTTCGGCGTCGTAGCCCTCACCGCGCGACGAACCCGAGGCGCGCAGGTCGCGCAGCATGTCGGCCAGTCCGTCGCGAAAGCGCCCCACCTCCCGCGCGTGCTCGCGCAGCCCCTCGTCGTCCTCCCCCAGGCCGGCCAGGGCCCGCTCCAAGGACGAAAGCATGTCCTGCAGCCCGTTCTCGCCCAAAAGGAGCCCCTGAGCCTCGCCGGCCAGGGTGCGGGTCCGCTCGGCACGCCGCGCGTCCTCGCGGCGCTGCAACAGCTCTTCCTCTTCGCCGGGCTGCGGGTCCACCTTGCGGATCTCGGCCAGCTGGAATTCCTGAAATTCGCGCCGCTCCATGAGCCCGGACATGCGCCGCTCCACCTCGGCCCGTCGGGCCAGGACGGCCTGCAGGGCCTCGCGGGCGGCCCGCTGCGCGGCCAGGACCTGCGGGTCGGCCAGGAACGCGTCGAGAACCTCCACATGGTGCTCGGCCGAAAGCAGCCGCTGCTGGCCGTGCTGGCTGGTGTGCATGAGTAGGCGCGGCCGGAGCTCGGCCAGACGCTCCTGGGAGCCCAGGTCGTCGTTGATGAACAGGCGGCTGCGGCCCGTACGGGCCAGTTCGCGGCGCAGAAAGAGCTCATCGCCGTCCAGGCGGAACACAGCCTCCACCAGGGCCTTGTCCCTGCCGGGCCGGACCAGGTCGGCCGAGATGCGCTCGCCGAGGATGAAATCCAGGGCGCGCAGGATGAAGGACTTGCCCGCGCCGGATTCGCCCGTGAGCACGTTCAGACCGGGGCAGAACTCCAGTTCCACGTCGTCGATGAGGGCCAGGTTGCGAATGCGCAGTGTCTCGAGCATATCCGCCTTGTCACGAAGGTGGGTTCGTTGCCGAAAAATCGCCCGCCAGCAGGGCGCGGATCCGTCCGGACGCGTCGCGGGCGGCCAGGATGCGCCCAAATCTCTCGCCTTGCCCCTGGCGCATGGCCTCGCCGTGCGCCACGAGCATCTCCTCAAGCCCCTGCCTGACGCGAAAGGCACGGCAGTCGGCCAGGCCCAGCTCGAGCCCGAGCCGCCAATCCCGGCGGTCGTGCAGGGAGAGGTACGAAAGGGCCTTGATGCGCAGCCCGTCCCAGCCGCTTTCGCAGGCCAGAATCCGGGCGATATCCCCGTACACGTGCAGGTCGTCGGCGGCGAAAGAACTGGCCAGGACCAGGCATTCCAGAGCCGACTGTGGCAGATGCGCGCCGGGGTCGAACACGAATCCCGGCCGGAAGGACCGCCCGATGCGTTGTAGCTCCCTGGCCCAGGCAAGGCAAATGGAAAGCGGCGTGTGCCCCGGGTCCGGGGCCGCGGGTGCGGCGTGGCGGATGTGACGCAGGAAGAAGAGGCGCGCCAGGACCGGATCGCCGGCCTTGAGCGCCCCCATGCTTCCCGCCAGATTGACATCCGGGAAGGCCGCGTACTGTCCGGTCTCGGCCACGGGCAGGGCCACGCGCATGAATTCGTCCCGGCCGGCCTCGGCACTCAGCCGCAGCATGGCGGCCAGGACCTCGTCCGTCACGGGCAACGCCCCCAGCCTCGCCGCCATGACGCCCGCGCCCATCGCCAGGCGCCCGGCCTCCCGGAGCTGGGACACGGTCAGCCACCAGGCCACGTCGGCTGACGGCCCGGTCACGGCGCACCGCGCAAGCCCGACGGCCGCGTCCAGCAGCGAGGCGGCCCGGTGCTCGGGGAGGTGCTCATGCTGCACCCGCTCCCAGGCGCGAAGCCCCATGCTCCTGGCCAGCAGGTCATCGCCCTGCAGGCGCCCCGCCCAGTCCGCGAGTTCGGCGCCGTCGCGGTACGCGGCCACTTCCTCGCCGGGTTCGAACAGATCCTCCAAGCCCGGGATGGCCGGGTTGAGGACCGCGCACCCGCATGAGGCCGCCTCGAACAATCGAAAATTCACTTCGCCAAAAATGGACTCGTTGGGCACCAGGCGGGTCTCGTCGTACATGTCGAGCATGGCCGCGAAGCCCAGATCCTGGCGCACGCGCACCTCGCCCAGCTCCTGCAGTAGCTCCACGAACCACGTACGCACCGGCCGCTCGGCCGTGAGCCTCCCCACGAAGGCCATGCCGGGCCGCCGCCCTTTCCACGGCGCACGCCGACGCACCTCGCCATGCCAGGGCAGCCAGAGGGTGCTGGTCACGCCGTGCCGCGCGAACCAAGGCAGCCAGTGCTTCTGGGTCGAGCAGAAAAGGTCGAAGAGCCGGGCGTAATACTGATGCCAGAAACTGTTCAGATGGGTGTCGATGGACCAGAAGATCTTGGGGCAACCGAGGGAGGGCAGGTCGGCGATGAGGGTGCGGGGGCCGAGGGTTTCCTGCTGGATGAACAGGTCGGGGACGAAATCCCCCAGCAGCGGGGCGATATGGACCACCCCTGCGGGCGGGCGCAGGTCCAGCACCGTATGCCCCAGTTCGGACAGGGCCCGGCCGAGCCCCAGATGGACACAGGCGATGTTCATGCCCGGCGTTGGCCCTCCCCGCTCTGCGCGAAAAGCGCGGCAAAAGCCTCAGTCCCGCGCAGTTTCGGCCACTCCATGGCCGCGGCGCAGCGACCCTGGTCGAGAATGAGGCCGTGGGTCAGGAGGTCGTCCATGAATTCCGGGGAATGGGTGGCCAGGACGAGGGTCCTGCCCCGGGAGGCCCAGTCGGAAAGCAGCTCGACCATGCGGGACTGCCAGGATGCGTCGAGGCCGGAAAACGGTTCGTCCAGGACCAGCAGTTCCGGCGCGTGGACCACGGCCCTGGCCAGCATGACCTGGCGGGCCTGCCCGAAGGACAGGGACGCCAGAGGGCGGTCCAGCCAGTCTTCCATGCCCCAGGCGCCGGCCAGGTCCTCGGCCATGGCGACCTGGACCGGCCCGAGGCCGCGGTGCACGCCCAGGCCGTCGCACAACCCCGAGAGGAGCACGTCCCGGCAGGTGGCCCCAGGCTCCATCCGTTCTCCCAGCCACGGCGCGAGGATGCCGATGCGGCCGCGGATCTCGGCCATGCGGATAAGGCCGGTCCGGCCGAACCACGAGGCCTCGCCGCCGGGCCAGGCCCGGCGGTAGCCCGTGACGAGCTGCAGCAGCGTGGACTTGCCGCTGCCGTTGTGGCCGAGCACACCCCAGCACTGGCCCGAACGCACGGTCCAGGTCAGGTTGTCCACGGCCGCGCGGCCGTCCATGACCACGGAACAGGCGCGCAGTTCGACGATGTTCTCCGGCCGCGTCTCGCCGGCCTGCCGCTCGGGCAGATCCAGGACGCCCGGCCGCACCCGCGAGGGTCTGTCCACCAAGCGGCCGTGCTCGATGAAGATCCGCCCGCGCACGGCCTCGGGCACGGGCAGCAGTCCGTGCCCGCTGACCAGCAGGCGCGTGCGCCCCGTGTCCGCGATGCGGTTCAGGGCGTCAAGCAGGCGCAGCTGGCCTTGGCGGTCCAGGCCCTGGGTCAGCTCGTCCACGGCCAGGAGCAGCGGTTCGGCGATGAGGGCCCGCGCCAGCAGGGCGCGCTTGGCCTGTCCGGTGGACACGGCCCGCATGGGCCTGTCGAGGACAGGCCCAAGGCCCATCTCGAAGCCCAGGGACCTGGCCTGGGCCTGCTCGGCCTCCGAGGCCTCGTGGTAGAGAAAGGGGGTATTGCGCAACCCGGCGCAGATGACTTCCCAGATGGGCACGCGCAGGTCGTGGCGCTGGTACCAGTCGGCCATGTCCGGCGTGACCAGGCGCACATGAGGGCGGACGGCGATGGGCGAGTCCGAGTCCTCGCCGAAGAGACGGTAGACGCGTCGGCCGCCGCTGCGCTGCGACGGCCAGAGTTCGCCGGTCAGCAGACGCAGGAGCGTGGTCTTGCCTGCTCCGTTGTCGCCGACCACGGCAAAGTGTTCCCGTCCGGCGACATGCAGGGTCAGTTCGTGCAGGATGCGGGCGGTGCCCAGGTCCACGTCGACCCGGTCGAGATGTATCTCAAGACTGTCCATGCTCCCTCGGAGTGCGGAAAAGGCGGCCGAACGGAATCGTCCGGCTGGACAGTCCTACCGTTGCAGCAACTCCATGTCGATAGTCAGGTCTATGGTCTCGCCCATGACGCCCATCTGCGTCCACTTGGCTTCGCCGACATGGAAGTCCAGCCGGTTGATGGAGAACTGGGCGTGCAACCCAAGCACCTTGGTGTCCGGAAAATTGTCCTTGAACGGGTGTGCGGCGACGCCGAGCACCTTCACGGGTACGCGTATTTCCGCCGTCACGTCCTTGATGGTCAGGTCGCCGGTCACGTACAGGACATTCCCCTCGCCCTTGGAGACGCTCTTGGAAGCGAAAATGATGCGCGGCGACTTCTCCACGTCCAGAAAATCGGGGCCGCGCAGATGCTCGTCGCGGGCCGGGACGCCGGTGTGCACGCTGGCGCTGTCGATCAGGATATAGAACTGGGACTTTTCCGGCGCGGCCGGAGCGTATTCCACCTCGCCCGAAAACCTGGCGAATACGCCGGGCACAAACCCGACGATATGCCGGATGCGAAAGCCCACGGTCGAATGCTCGCCGTCGATCTCCCACGAATCGGCATCCGGCACCCCGCCCAGGGCCGAACCCGCGCCCAAAACGCAGGTCAGGAAAAGAACGCCTATGCTCAGAAATGATCTCATTGTTTCCTCCGCTGTTTTCTCGCTCCGCACCCGATGAACGGGCTGCAAGGGCCGTCCCGCAAGGATTCACGGCCACCTGCCCCCCGGCAGGCTTGCCGGGAGGAGCGCGTCAGACAAGCCCCCTTATCAGGGACCCGGCTGTTTCGCCATACTTGCGCGTATGACGATTTTTCCTGTTGACAGCCCGGGTGGTTTATATCAAAAGGCGGCTTCGCGTCGTGGGGCTGTAGCTCAGCTGGGAGAGCGCTTGAATGGCATTCAAGAGGTCGTCAGTTCGATCCTGATCAGCTCCACCACTTACAAAACGCACATCAAATTCCACTTGAATGCCGCTGGAAAGCCGTCCGAAAGGGCGGCTTTCTTGTTTTTCGGCGCCATCCGCCTCAATCCGAGACTCATCCTCCCGCTGCAGCTTGCGCGTCTCCGCGAATCGGGACATGTGAAGAAACCGCCGGGTTTTAGCCGCCCACGCTTCCCCGCCCCCGTCAAAGGAAACAAGGAGCCGCAGATGAGCGCACAAGGCCGCGCAGGAATCCTGATCGTCGACGACACTCCCTTCAACATCGAACTGCTGGAAGGTTTCCTCTGCCAGGCCTACAACGTGGACACGGCCACATGCGGTGAAAAGGCCCTGGATATCGTCGGCACATCCCCGCCCGATCTGGTCATCCTCGACATCGTCATGCCCGGCATGGACGGCTTCGAGGTCTGCCGCAGGCTCAAGGCCGACGAGCGCACCGCCGACATCCCGGTCATCTTCATCACCGCCCTCGACGACGTCGCGGCCGAGGCCAGAGGCCTTGAACTCGGCGCCATCGACTTCATCACCAAGCCATTCAACCCCGCCGTGGTCCGGGCGCGGGTCGCCAACCACATCGCCCTGCGCGAGGCCGCCCGCCTTCGGGAGGACGTGGAGCGCATCATGCGCCACGACCTCAAATCACCCCTGACCACGGTTCTGAGCCTGCCGCAGCTCATGCTCATGGACGGCAACCTGACCCCGCCCCAGCGGGACATGCTGCAACGCATCGAAGACGCGGGCTACACGCTTCTGGCCATGACCAACCTGTCCACCACCCTCTTCAGGATGGAACGGGACGTCTATGAACTGCGGCCAGAAAAAATGGACCTGGCCGCCGTGGCGCGCAAGGTTCTGACAGGCTTCGCGGAAACGGCCGAGATGCGGGGCATCGGGCTGCGGCTCCTCGTCGACGGCCGGGATGACGGCCCGTCCATCCCCTGGATGGGCGAGGAACTGCTCTGCCACTCCATGCTCGCCAACCTCGTGGGCAACGCCCTGGACGCATCCCCCCGGCGGGAGGACGTTCTGGTATCCCTCGGGGCTCGGCCGGAGGGCGGGGTGCGCATCGACATCGTCAACAGGGGCGACGTCGCGCCGGAACTGCAGGGAAGATTCTTCGAGAAGTACGCCACCGCCGGCAAGGCCCGCGGGACGGGCCTGGGCACATACTCCGCCCGGCTCATAGCCAGGGCCCACGGCGGGGATATCGAGATGAAGTGCGGGGCCGGCACGGTCGAGGTCAGCGTTTTCCTGCCGGCGTGACGGGAGGCTTCAGGAACGCGCCCTGCGGCGGGCGAAGACCTCGCGCAGCTTGCGTTCGAGGATCTCGGGGGTGAAGGGTTTGACGATGTAGTTGTCCACGCCGCTCTTGACCGCCTCGACGACGCTCTCCTGCTCCGCCTCGCCGGTGATGGCCAGCACGGCGACGTCAGTGAACCGGCCGCCGGGGCAGCGGATGAGCTTGAGCAGTTCGAGCCCCGTCATCCGGGGCATGCTCCAGTCGAGGAGCAGGAGTTCGTAGCTGTTCTCCTGCATCATCTCCCAGGCCATCTGCCCGTCCTCGGCATAGGCGAGGTTGGTGAATCCGAACCTGCGCATGACGTCGCCGATGGTCCTGCGCATGGTGGAATAGTCGTCAACGATGAGAACCGGGATATCGGTGTTCATGCTCTGCACTCCGCGGGTTGCGCCACGTCGGATTCCGGATCCCCGCGCCGCTGGATGGTCGGGGACATGCTCATGCAATGGGCGCCATCTGTCATTATTTCCATGAGTTCTCGCAAAATGCAACGCCCGGCCACCCATGTGTTCCCCGCCTTCGCCTCCTGCCGACACGTTCCTCACTCCGACCACAAACCCCGCAACAGCGCGATCTCGCGTGCGTACCCCGGCAGTTCGTTGGGCGTTTCCAGATAGAACGGCAGCCCACGAAGACGTGGATGGTTGACGATGCGCCCGAAGGCCTTCAGTCCGATATGGCCTTCCCCGATGCAGGCGTGACGGTCCTTGCGGGCACCCCGGGGATTCAGGCTGTCGTTCAGGTGCACGGCCCGCAGCCGGTCGAGGCCGACGATCTCGTCGAACTCCCGCAGCACGCCGTCCAGATCGTGCACGATGTCATAGCCGGCGTCGTGGACGTGACAGGTGTCGAGGCAGACCCCGAGCCTGTCCGGCAGCGCGACCCGGTCGAAGATCTCCCGCAGCTCGCCGAAGGCGCTCCCCACTTCGCTGCCCTTGCCGGCCATGGTTTCGAGAAGAACTGTCGTCTTCATCTCCGGCCGCATGACGGCGTCGAGTTGGGCGACGATGAGGCCGATGCCCGCCTCCATCCCCTGCCCCACGTGGCTGCCGGGATGAAAATTGTACATGTTGCCCGGCAGCAGTTCCACGCGGGCCAGGTCGTCGCGCATGGACTCCAGGGCGAACGTCCTGGTCTTCACGTCGGCGGAACAGGGGTTCAGCGTGTAGGCGGCGTGGGCCAGGAACGGGCCGAGGCCGTTCTCCCCGGCCAGGGCGAGAAAAGCCGCCACGTCCTGCGGGTCCACGCCCTTGGCCGCCCCGCCGCGGGGGTTGCGGGTGAAGAACTGGAACGTGCTCGCCCCGATCGAGAGGGCGGTCCTACCCATGGCCAGGAAGCCCTTGGAGGAGGACAGGTGACAACCGATATTGAGCATGGCATCTCCACGTGCGCGTGACCGCGCATGGTTACGGCCGGCAGGCGGCCCCGGAACAATCACTGAGTTCGATTCGCCCCATCACTTCACAACACGGGAACACGACGTCATGATCCACGCATTCCAGACCATCGGAAGAATCATCCACGGCAACGGCGCGTCACGGGACGTCGGCAACGAGGTCCGCGCCATCGGCGCCTCGCGCGTCCTCATCGTGACCAGCGAGGGCATCGTCCGGCGCGGGACGCACGCCCCCATCGCCGCATCCCTGGAAGCCCACGGCGTCGCCTGGACGCTCTTTGCGCGAGGGTCCTCCGAGCCCACGCCCTCCGACGCCCACGAATGCGCCGCGGCCGCGCGCGAGTGCGGAGCGGAAGTCATCATCGGCCTCGGGGGCGGCAGCGCCCTGGACTGCGCCAAGGCGGCCGCGGTCCTGGCCAGACATGACAGGCCCATCGAAAACTACTTCGGCGTCGGCCTCGTCCCGGGCCCCTGCACGCCCACGATCCTCATCCCGACAACGGCCGGGACGGGCAGCGAGGTCACGTCCATCAGCGTGCTGGAAGACCCGCGAACCAACTCGAAGAAGGCCGTCGTCAGCGACCACCTCTACGCCAGAGCGGCCGTGCTCGACCCGGAACTGACCGTCTCCACGCCCCCGCGCATCACCGCGACCACGGGCATGGACGCCTTCGTGCACGCCATGGAATCGTTCGTGAACCGCACGGCCACCGCCTTCACGGACGCCGTCAACCTGCAGGCCATGCGCCTCATCGCGGGGGGCATCCGCGCGGCCTGCGCCGACGGGAACGATCTCGGCGCCCGCGCCGACATGCTCTACGCCTCGGCCTTGGCCGGCATGGGCTTTTCCAACACCCAGAACGGCGTGATCCACGCCATCGCCATGGCCGCGCCCGCCTCGCTCCATCTGCCCCACGGGCTGCTCGTGGCCGCGGCGGCGCCCATGGGCATGGCGTTCAACTGCCAGGCCGCCCCGGAAAAATACGCCCGCATCGCGAAAATCCTGGGCTGCGATCCGGCGGGCAAGACTCCGCGCGAACTCGCTTCCCTGGCCGCCCAAGGCATGAAGCGGCTCCTGGCCGACCTGGACATCGAGCCGGGCCTCGGTGCCCACGGCATCGCACGCGCGGAGATATGCGGCATCGCCGAACGGGCGGCCGCCGCCAAACGGCTCATGGACAACAACCCGCGACAGGGAACGGCCGAAGACCTCCAGGCGCTGCTGGAAGAACACTTCTAGCAACCGCCCCTGCCCCGGAGCGTCATTTCTTCTGGATCTTGCGGAAGATGGTGCTGCGGTCGACCTGGAAGAGCTCCGAGACCTTCTGCACCGACCCGTGCAGGGCGATGGCCTGTTCCAGAAAGTCCCGCTCCATCTCGGCCATGATCTGCTTCAGCGGACGGCCGCCGGTCAGGAGGGCGTCGCTGCAGGCGCGGTCCTGGGGACTGTCCTCGCGGATGTGGGCAGGCAGGTCGCGGGGGGAGATGTGCGAACCCTTGTGGGTGATGACCAGGCCGTGGATCATGTTCTGCAGCTCGCGCACGTTGCCCGGCCACTGGTAGCGGGACAGGATGGTCAGGGCGATCTCCATGATCGCCATGCGCTTGCCGTACTTGGCCGAGTAGTGTTGCAGGAAGTGCTCCACCAGCGGCCGTACGTCCTCGGGCCGCTCGCGCAGGGGAGGGATCGTCACCGTGGCCACGTTCAGCCTGTAGTACAGGTCGCGCCGGAAGGTGCCCTGCTCGACGCATTCGCCCAGGTTCTTGTTGGTGGCGGCGATGACCCGCACGTCGACCTTGCTGGAGCGCGTGCCGCCGACGCGCATGATCTCGCCGTCCTGAAGCACTCGCAAGAGCCGCGTCTGCATGGACAGGGGCAGCTCGCCGATCTCGTCGAGAAAGACGGTGCCGCCGTCGGCCAGCTCGAAATAGCCCGCCTTGCCCTTGCTCGACGCGCCCGTGAAGGCGCCGGGCATGTAGCCGAACATCTCGGACTCGGTCAGGGTCTCGGAGATGCCGCCGCAGTCCACCTTGAGGAAAATCTTGTCGTGCCGGGCGCTGCGGGCGTGGGTCAGACGGGCGAAAACGTCCTTGCCCACGCCCGTCTCGCCCAGGATGAGGACCGAGGCGTCCGTGGGGGCCACGGTCAGCAGCATGTTGACCACTTCCTGCATGGCCGGGCTCGCGTACACCGGCGTGAGGCCCTTGCTCTGCTCGTTGGAGATGTAGGCCATCTGCTTGTGGAAGTGGTCGATGAGCTGGCGCTGCTCCTCCATCTGCTCATTGAGGCGCGTGATCATGGTGATGTCGCGGACAAAGGTCACCACGAGCCGCAGGGTCCCGCCCTCGTCGAAGACCGGGAAGCCCGAGAGGACCAGCTTCTTGCCGTTCTGCAACTGCTGCACGTGGGTCGCGGGCTTGCCCGTGCGCACGATCTCGGGGTTCAGGATCTTGTCGAAAATGCCGTTCTCCACCAGGGAGCGCACCTGCCTGCCCTGGATGTCCTCCTGCTTCAGGCCCGTCAGCTGCTCGTACATGCGGTTGACGCGCAGGGTGATGCCCGAGACGTCGGAGATGAAGACCCCGTCGGGGAGGGCATCGAGGATGTATTCGAAATGCTTGGCGACAAAATCGGCGTGGCGGCTCGTCATACGAAAAAACTCTCACGGGCTGTAAAAAAAGGCAACCCGAGGGCTGCCTTTCCACGATTCGTCACGGTTTGCGCGGCCAGGCCCGTGCGGGCCGGTTCGGCCGTGAACCTCATCATTTCGGGAAGTCAACCCTGTCCCCGAGAATCCGCACCGCTGTCTCGATGAGCCTCGGCATGACCGACTTGTCCAGCGTCACGTCGTCCATGGGAGGCACCCTGTCCAGAAAATGGTACTTCTGCGTGCCCAGCCTGTGGTAGGGCAGCATCTCGTAGCGCACGTTCGGATAGGGCCGGATGAACCCGGCGATGGCCGACACGGCGTCCTCGGAATCGTTGAACCCCGGGATGACGGGTGTCCGGACCAGGATGGGCTTGTCCGGGTGCAGTTCCGCAAGCCTCCGGAAATTCTCCAGGATGACCTCGTTGGACCGCCCGGTATGGGCTTCGTGGACGGCGCCGTCCATGTGCTTGATGTCGTAGAGCACGTAGTTCAGGTACGGAGCGGCCGCCTCCAGGGTCTTCCAGGGCACCATGCCGCAGGTCTCGACGGCGGTCTTGATCCTGCGCCGGCGGGCCTCCCTGAGCAGGGCCAGGGCGTAGTCGGCCTGCAGGAGCGGTTCGCCGCCCGAGAGGGTCATGCCGCCGCTGGAGCGGGTATAGAAGGCCGCATCCTGTTCGACCACACGCAGCACGTCGTCCACGCTGCGCTCCTCGCCGTAGACGATGAGCCCCTGGGACGGGCAGGCCTGGGCGCAATTCTTGGGGCACCCGTCGCACAGGGCGCGGTCGATGCGCAGGCTGTCGTCGGCCTCGCGGATGATGGCGCCGCGCAGGCAGGCCTGCAGACAGCGCGTGCACTTGGAAAAGGTCAGGCAGCGGCCCGGATTGAAGGCCAGTTCCGGCTCGCGGCGCTGGGATTCGGGGTTGCTGCACCAGTTGCAGGAAAGCGGGCACCCCTTGAGGAAGACAATGGTCCTGATGCCCGGGCCGTCATGAACGGAGTATTTCTGGATGTTGAATACGAGGCCTTTCTTCTTTCTGTCTTCAAGAGCGCTCATGGGACTCCCCCGCTGATGTCATGAAAAATCGCGGGCAGGCCGAGGCCTGCCCGCGTGTGTCCGTTGAGGCCGAAGGATGGCCGGGGCGTACCTAGAAGGCGCCGTGCTCCGTACGGGCGATGAGGTCGTCCTGAAGGTCGGGCGAGAGGTCCACGAAGTAGGCGCTGTAGCCCGCGATGCGCACGATGAGGTTGCGGTACTTCTGCGGGTCCTTCTTGGCCGCGATGAGGGTCTCGCGGTTGATGACGTTGAACTGCACGTGCCAGATCTTCAGGTCGCACATGGTGCGGATGAAGGACACGAGCTTCTCGGTGCCCTGCTCGCCCTCGATGCATTTGGGCGTGAACTTGATGTTCAGCATGCGGGCCGCGCGGTCGCGCATGCCGTAGTTCTTGGTGTTGTAGTTGGACAGCAGGATGGCCGTGGGGCCGTTCACGTCCGCGCCGTGGGAGGCCGAGGATCCGTCGGACAGGGGCGTGAACTCCTTGCGGCCGTTGGGCAGGGCCGAGACGACCTTGCCGAAGGGCACGTGGGAGGTGAAGGGCACGTAGCGCACGTCGTTGTGCATCCCCAGATCCTTGCTGTACTTGCCGCCGAACTCCACGGAGATCCTGTCGATCTCGCGGCCGATGGCGTCGGCGTACGGGTCGTTGTTGCCGTAGCAGGGGGCGCTGCGCAGCAGGGCGGCGACGTCCTCGTGGCCTTCGAAGTTGGCGTCCACGGCGTCGATGATCTGCTGCATGGTCAGCTTCTTGTCCTCAAAGACCAGCTTCTTGATGGCCGAGAGGGAGTCGACCACGGTGCCCAGGCCCATGTATTCGAAATAGCCGAGATTGATGCCCTCGGGGATCTGCTCCTGATGCAGGTCGATGCAGTGCTTCATGCACAGGTCGTGCATGGCCGAGCCCATGGGCTGGGCGAAGGTGGTCGCCCGAATCTTGTTGATCAGGTACTGCTGGTGGAAGGCCGTCTTCAGGAACAGCAGGTGCTGCTGCACGTAGGCGTCCCAGAACTCGTCCCAGGTCTGGAAGGCGGTCGGGTCGCCCGTTTCCACGCCCAGCGGCTGATCGCCGTACTTCTTCATGCGGCCGTTGCGCAGGACCATCTCCACCGCGGCGGCGAAGTTGATGTACGCGCCGCCCGAGGTGTAGGTGTCGCGGTTGGGCATGCGTGCCTCGGTGCAGCCGGACACGGCGTAGTCATAGGCTTCGGCGAAGGTTGCGCCCTTGGAGACGTACAGGGGCACGATCTCCTCGTCGTTGATCAGCTTGGGGAAGCCCGAGCCGTCCTTGATGGTTTCGGCCACGTCCCACAGGTAGCTCTCGGGGGAGCGGCTGTGGATGCGGGCCGCGAGGTCCGGATAGTGCAGCGGGAATTCGCGCTTGGACTTGAGGATCAGATGCGTCAGGTCGTTGGTGGCATCGCGTCCGTCCGGGGTCTGGCCGCCGACGGTCACGGCCTCCCAGTGCGCGTAGCCTTCGTTGAAGGCGCCGCCCGTGGGGGAGATGTACATGTCGATGAACTCGGCCATGCCGACCCACATGCACTCCAGAAGCTCCATGGCCTTCTCTTCCGTCAGGATGCCGGCTTCCATGTCCTGCTCGTAATAAGGGAAGAAGTACTGGTCCATGCGGCCGTTGGAGATGGTCGTGCCGGTCTTCTGTTCGATACGGGAGAACATCTGGGTGAACCACTGGCTCTGGCAGGCCTCCCAGAAATCGCGGGCCGGCTCGCCGGGCACGCGCTCGGCGTTCTCGGCCATGCGGGTGAGCTCGGCCTTACGGACCGGGTCGGATTCCTTCGCCGCCGCTTCGCGGGCCAGCACGGCGTGGCGCCCTGCCCAGTGCACGATGGCCTCGCAGACGATGACCACGGCTTCGAGGAAGGGCTTCGTCTCGCAGTTGTCCTTGGGACTCAGCGGATCGAGGGCGTCCAGCTTCTCCTGTGCCTCGCGCTTGATGTCGTTGAAGCCGCGCCTCAGAATTTTCTCGTAGTCGTGAACCCACTGGATGGAGGAGCGGAAGGAGGCGGTCTCGTTGACGATGAAGCGGGACATGAGTCCTTCGGGATCGTCGTAGGTCAGCTTATGCACATCAGCGGGCAGTGCGGCGTTGAGCTTTTCATGGAAGGTCTTGCCCTTCCAGAAGGGGGCGATCTGCTCGACGACGACCTTGGCGTCCTCGGGGGTGATGGTCGCGGGAGAGGTCGGGCGGTTGGGCAGTTCCTTGACCGCGATGTCCAGGAAGTCGCCGTCCAGTTCGGGGTAGAGGATGCCGTAGCGGCCGTCGCAGCCGGCGCGGCCGAGCAGGAGCTGGTCGTCCTGGACATAGACGGTCATGTTCTCGGCGATGTGCTTCATGGCCTTGGCCCAACGCAGGACGAGGGGCTGACCTTCGGTCTCCTGCATGGACTGGGTGAAATAGAGGGCTCGTTCTATGTCAATGCGCGGCTTCTGACCGTCGAACCGTTCCAGCATCTTGAAAACGCGACTGTGTGTCTCGCGGAATCTATCCTCTTTGCCCTCGATTTTTTCGTAAAGCCTCTGCTCCTGAGGGGACATGCATTCACATGTAAACCTTGTCATGACTCTGCTCCTCGTATCTAATTTTATTCATGCGTATGGTAAAATCAGCACATTCTTTTAAACCATGCACAAACATCGGTTACACCAGAAAATCTTTCCTTTTCTCCGTCGAACATCGTGCTTCCGTATCCAAACGAGCATGAGCATTCTCTGTGCCAAACTCCATAACCAAATGAAAAGACAATATTTATCCACAGACAGCACCAATATGGACATTCACGAGAAAAAGAGAGGCAAACGGAGGTCGCATTTTTGCATCACTCCCTGTGAATTTCATTTTTACCAACCCGAAAAGCGCCGCATTTTTGCGACAAACTTGACTGAACGCATCGGAAAACCCACTCGTGAAATGTGAAATTTAGAACATTAGGCCTTTGGCCACGGGACGCTTTGTGATTTTATTCCCATAAGGAAGGCGCTGATAAGAACAATTCTTGGCAGTTGCATTTTCGCGACAGGGCCAGCCAAAAACTGCCCACCCCCTGTGGAATCAATTCTCAATATATTGAAATAAAAGATTTTTCGATTTCAACAGCCTTGGCAAAGTTCATTTTTGTCTGGCATACATCCTGCTCATGCTCCGACAACACCCCGTGACCAGAGGGCGACAGTCAAGAACATTGCCTAGCAGTGCTGGTCGAAAACACATATTTGGAGGAACAATGAAAAAGAGTCTCGTTTTTGCCGCGTTGAACGTGCTGGCCCTGGTCGGCCTGCTGGTGGGCTTCGGAACCGCGGAAGCCGGCAAACCCGTCACCCTGCGCATCGGCCATCCCATGGCGCCGGGCAACAACGTCACCTTGGGCATCGAAAAGTTCAAGGAACTGGTGGAAGCCAAGAGCGACAAGCAGATCAAGATCCAGGTCTTCGGCAGCGCCCAGCTCGGCAGCGACCGCGTGACCACGGAAGCGGCCCAGGCCGGCACCCTGGACATGTCCTCCTGCTCGTCCCCGAACATGGCCAGCTTCAGCAAGGCTTACATGGCCCTGGACCTGCCCTACATCACCTCGCCCAAGCACCAGG
Source organism: Desulfomicrobium escambiense DSM 10707 (assembly GCF_000428825.1). Classification (NCBI taxonomy): domain Bacteria; kingdom Pseudomonadati; phylum Thermodesulfobacteriota; class Desulfovibrionia; order Desulfovibrionales; family Desulfomicrobiaceae; genus Desulfomicrobium; species Desulfomicrobium escambiense. The sequence continues at coordinate 67,098 of NZ_AUAR01000014.1, forward strand.
AAAACCTGTACAAGGCCCTCGATGAAGGCGAACTCGGTAAGGAACTGGAGAAGGTCTCCAACGAGATCGGCCTGACCACCATCATGTTCAGCCAGTACGGCTACCGCAACTTCGTCAGCACCAAGAAGCCCCTGAAGACCGTTGCCGACCTGGCCGGCCTCAAGGTCCGCACTACCGACTCCCCCGTCGAGGTGGAAGTGGCCAAGGCCCTGGGAATGAACCCCGCCCCCGTGGCCTGGGGCGAGGTCTACACCGCCCTGCAGCAGGGCACCGTCGACGCCGAAGGCAACACCTTCTCCCTGCTGAACGACGCCAAGCACACGGAAGTGCTGAAGTACGCCATGGACTCCAACCATAACTACAGCATGCACATCCTGCTGATGAACAAGAAGAAGTTCGACAGCCTGACCCCCGAGCACCAGGCCATCATCCGCGAAGCGGCCCGTGAGGCCCTCGCCTGGCAGCGTGGCATCACCGACGAGCTCGAGAAGAAGGCCTGGGACGCTTTCAAGGAAAAGGGCATCGAAGTGACCATCCTGAGCGATGAAGATCGCGCCAAGCTTGTGGAACTCACCGCCCCCGTGCGCGAGGAATTCGCCAAGCAGATTCCGGCGAACCTGCTGCAGCTCCTCAAGGACACCCAGAAATAATTTGGCCGGCCCCATCCACCGGACAACCGGACGGATGGGGCCTACAGCCAACCGGGAACAGAAACCGCATGCCTGAGCACCGCCCGGCCACGGCCAGGCCGCAGACCGGCGGGACATAGGGAGACGACATGGAACAGAATATCAACTGCGGCGTGATGCCCCTCGAACTCGTGGATGAGCCTGTCGCACCACGTGGCATATGGAACTGGATCGACGAAAACTTCGAAAAAGTGTTTCTCGTCTCCGGCCTGCTGGCCATCATCCTGTTCATCACGTTCCAGACTACATACAGATACATCATCGTACACTTCGCCAGCTCCGCCGGCGCGGCAGTCTGGACCGAGGAGTTGGCCCGTTACATCTTCATCTGGATCAGCTACCTCGCCCTGTCCGTCGCGGTCAGGAAGCGCAGCTCCATCCGCATCGACATCATCTACGACCGGTTGCCGGCACGCATGCAGAACGCGAGCTGGGTCATCGTCGAAATCTTTTTCCTGATCCTCACCCTGACCATCTGCTGGTACGGCTGGACCCAGATCGAGCGATTGCAGGAATTCCCCCAGTTCACGACCGCGCTGCGGATCCCGTACATTATTCCGTACCTGATCCTGCCTCTTGGCTTCGGACTCATGAGCCTGCGGCTGCTGCAGAGCCTGACCGCCCAGGTGAAGCTCTGCGGCCCCCTGGACACAGCCCTGGCTGTCGTCGCCGCCGGCGCGGTAATCGCCCCGGCCGTGCTCGCCGAATACATCGAGCCCCTGCCGGCCCTGTTCGGATATTTCGCAGTGCTCTGCGCCCTGGGCGTGCCCATCGCCATCTCGCTTGGCCTGTCCACCCTGGCCACGGTCATCTGCGCCGAAACCCTGCCCATCGAGTACCTGGCCCAGACGGCCTTCACGTCCATCGACTCCTTCCCGATCATGGCCATCCCCTTCTTCATCGCGGCCGGCGTGTTCATGGGAGCGGGCGGCCTGTCCCAGCGTCTGCTGGCGCTGGCCGATGAGATGCTGGGCGGCCTGTACGGCGGCATGGCGCTGGTCACCGTGGCCACCTGCATGTTCTTCGGCGCCATCAGCGGCTCGGGCCCGGCCACGGTGGCGGCCATCGGCGCCCTGACCATCCCGGCCATGGTCGAGCGCGGCTACGACAAGTACTTCGCGGCGGCCATCGTCGCCGCATCCGGCGCCATCGGCGTGCTCATCCCGCCGAGCAACCCCTTCGTGGTCTACGGGATCTCGGCCCAGGTCTCCATCGGCGACCTGTTCATCGGCGGCATCGTACCGGGCATCCTTACGGGCTTGGTCCTGATGGGCTACTCCTACTTCTACGCCAAATCCCGGAACTGGCGCGGCGAGGCCCGGCCCAGAACCATCGGCTCGCTCATGGCCGCCGTCTGGGAGGCCAAGTGGGCGCTGATGGTCCCGGTCATCGTCCTGGGCGGCATCTACGGCGGCATCATGACCCCGACGGAAGCCGCGGCCGTAGCCGCCTTCTACGGACTCATCGTCGGCGTGTTCGTGTACAGGGAGATCGACGCCCGCAAGTTCATGGACTGCTGCGTCGAAGCCTGTGAGACCTCGGCGACCATCATCGTGCTCATGGCCATGGCCACCCTCTTCGGCAACATCATGACCATCGAGGACGTGCCCGGCACCATCGCCAGGGCCATCCTCGGCTTCACCGAAAGCAAGATCGTGGTCCTGCTGCTCATCAACGTCCTGCTGCTCATCGTCGGAACCTTCATGGAGGCCCTGGCGGCCATCGTCATCCTCACGCCGATCCTGCTCCCCGTTGTCACGGGCGTGGGCGTCTCGCCCCTGCACTTCGGCATCATCATCGTCGTCAACCTGGCCATCGGCTTCATCACCCCGCCCGTGGGCGTGAACCTCTTCGTGGCCAGCAGCATCTCCAAGACCAAGATCGAGCACCTGTCCCGCACGGCCCTGCCCATGCTCGGCCTCATGATCCTGGTGCTTCTGGTAGTGACCTACTTCCCCGAAGTGCCCCTCTTCTTCGTCGGCAACAAATAAGTCTCAAACGATGCGAGCCGCCGGACACACGTCCGGCGGCTCTTCAACCCGGCCGGCTGAAAACCGGACCGGAACAGGAGAGTTTTGCCATGAAAATCATAGATTTCCGCTTCCGGCCCAACACACCGGAAATCATCGACGGCATCAAGAACAGCGCCATGTTCAAGGCCGCCTGCAAGGCCATCGGCTTCGACGCCCGCAAGCCGCAGCCCCTGGACGAGATCGTCGCCGATCTGGACAGACGCGGCGTCGAACTTGCCGTCATCACCGGGCGCGACTGCGAGACCACCTACGGCTCACCGGCCAACAACGGCAGCGTCCTCGAATTCTGCCGGGCGTATCCCAAAAAATTCGTCGGATTCTGGGGCGTCGACCCCCACAAGAAGATGGCCGCCGTGTACGACATCGTGCGCGCCGTGGAGGAGCACGGCATGAAGGGCGTGGCCATAGACCCCTACCTGGCCCACATCCCCGCCTGCGAGGCCCGCTACTATCCCGTCTACGCCAAGTGCGCCGAGCTGAACCTGCCCGTGTTCGTGACCATGGCCCCCCCGCCGCAGGTCGCCGGCGCCATCATGGACTACGCCGACCCGCGGCACGTGGACCAGGTGGCCAGGGACTTCCCGGAACTGACCATCATCATGAGCCACGGCGGCTACCCGTACGTCAACGAGTGCGTCTACGCCTGCCTGCGCAACGCCAACGTGTACATGGACTTCTCGGAGTACGAACGTGCACCCATGGCCGACGTCTTCGTGCAGGCCATGAGCACCATCATCCAGGACAAGGTCGTCTTCGCCAGCGCCCACCCCTTCATCGAACTGGCCGACGCCCTGCTGGCGTACGAAGAGTTCCCCCTGAGCGATGACGTGCGCCGCAAGGTCATGTACGAAAACGCATGCCGCATCCTGAACATCAACTGACCATCCCCGCGGTGGGCGCCGCCCCGACGCCCACCGCGGGGCTCATGCCCGCAAAGGAGCCGAGTCTCTCACCATCAGTCCGGAACGATCCATGGACATGACGCACGCCATCCTCACCGCCCTCGCCGGCTGGCTGCTGGGCGGCTTCATCAACGGCATCGTCGGCTTCGGAGCGGCCTTGGTGGCCATGCCTATCGTGGCCCTGGGCCTTGACATGCGCACGGCCGTGCCGACCTGCGGGCTCGTCGTGCTCGCCCTCAACATCCAGATGACTTGGAGCTACCGCGCACACCTGGACACGTCGGGCATCCGGGCGCTCTTCCTGGGCGCGCTGCCCGGAGCCGCGACCGGCGTGCTGCTCCTGCGGCACTTTCCGGAGGCATGGCTCAAGACGGGACTGGGACTGCTGCTCGCAGCCTACGCCCTGTGGGGGCTCTGCAGCGCACAGCCCCACGCCAGGCGCCTGGCGGCCGGCTGGGGCGCGTTGGCTGGATTCCTTTCCACGAGCCTGGGCACCGCCTTCGGCTTCAATGGCCCGCCGTTGGCCGTGTACCTGAGTCTTCGCGGCGGTTCCCAACGCGAGATCAAGGCCGCCCTGGGCGCGTTCTTCATCGTCAGCGGCATGTTCATCGTCACGGCCCACGGACTCGCAGGGCTCTACTCCGTCCGCGCGCTGACCCTCTTCGCCGTCGCCCTCCCCGCCGTTATCCTCGGGGGGTGGGCAGGAATTCGCGTCTCCGGACGGTTCGGCGAAGGCCATTTCAGGCGCATTCTCTTCGCCATGATCATGGTCATGGGATTGAGCATGATCCGGGGCGCCCTCAGCTCCGTGAACTGACCCATCCCCCGGCCGCCAGCAATCAGCAACAGCCGAACGTCGGGTTGATCAACCTTACCGACGGACCCCGAATGCGCGACAGCGTATGCGATGTTGATGTCGTGGCGTCCCCGGCCTATACCGCGTTCCGAACATCGATTTCCCCCGGCGGCGTCCTTTCCGCCGGCTACAGGGATTCAATCGTCCATTTACCAGCCATGACACGACACGCCTTCACCGACCGCATCATCGGATTCATCCGCGACATCCCATCCGGCAGGGTCGCCACCTACGGCCAGATCGCGGCCATGGCCGGCAACCCCAGGGCGGCCCGGCAGGTCGCGCGCATCCTCCACGCATGTTCGCAGAGAGAGGATCTGCCCTGGCACCGCGTCGTCAACCGTGAAGGGCGCATCGCCCTGAAAACATACGCGGGCGGTGCAGAGCAGCAACGCCTGCTGGAAAACGAAGGGGTCCAATTCGACCCCTCAGGGGTGATCGATCTGGACGTTTTCCTGTGGCGCCCGGACATGTTGCGGTGAATCCCGACCTGCGCGGACCCTGTCCGTCGCCACATCGCCCCTCGCCAGCCGTGCCACCTTGCGTGTACGCTGCGCACATGCCCGCTCCACCCGCAATCACCCTCGGCTTCACCGTCTTCCGCCCCGAGACGGCGCCCTTCGCCGCCCGGGCCATGGAAAACCATGACCTGATCGTTCTTGAAGAACCGCACACGCCCGGCTTCGAGGAAATGCTCGCCGGCGAACTCCCCGTCGACGAGTATCTGATGCTCACGGACTTCGAATTCCCGGAGTACGCCACGGCCCAGTGCCGAACCCTGCAGGCGCTGCATGCCCGGGGCGCGGCCGTCCTGCAGGTGCACCCGTGGATGGACGAGCTCGCGGGCATCCACGAGTTCTTCGCCGCGGGCAACGGGCCCGGCGACATCCCCACGGGAGGCAGGCCGTGGGCCGTGTATATCCGGGAGCGGGAGTGGAGCGCAAAGCTCCTGGCCTTCTATGCGGCGGCCGGGAAGAAGGATTTCGACGGGATACTTGAAGCCGTGAACGACTTCGCCATGGCCGACGCCGCGAAGATCTCCGACATGGACAGAGACCGCGCTGCAGCCCTGGCCGACATCCTGCCGGCCCAAGGCAGGGCCTATGTCGAGTGCGGCGCCATCCATCATGACATGGTTGGGCTCATGATCCGGGTCCTGGGGCATGGCCGGGTCCGGACGGTCCACCTCATGGAGGAGGCCTGCCTGGCCCGCCACGGCCGGCGCCGCCTCATCCCGCCCGGCGACCTGCTGACCTTCCGCCACCTGCTCGGTGCGCCGCGCGACCGCGCCGTGGAAAGTCTGCTGGCCGCCAGGGCGGTGGTCTACAACCGGCTCATGGAAAAGGACGAGAGCTTCGAGTCCGATTCGCCCTACCCGCACATGGACGCCGAGGCCGTGGTCCTGCAGATCGTCGACGGCCTGAGCATGGAGCAGTGCCGCGACCTCTTCGGCCGCATCCAGCACATAGGCGTCCGCGAAAGCCTGGATCTCGCCCTGGGAAAAAAGAACTAGGCGACTGGACGCATCATCGGCCGGCGATGGCGGACAGCGCCGCAAGAACGCGCGCACTCATCGCCTCGATCTCCCCGTCCCCATAGACTGCCCCCGGTACGACCCGCCCCCAGACCACGCCGGGCCAGTAGGGATCGCTCCTCCTGCGGCCGATGACGTGAAAATGGAACTGCGGCACCAGGTTGCCGATGGCGGCGATGTTGACCTTGTCGCAGGCCAGTTCCGCCTTGAGCATGGACGAGATGGCCAAGGACGCCTCCGAGAGGCGCTCGCGCAGGTCCGCCGGCAGTTCGTGCCACTCCGTGGCCTCGGTTTCGAGCACCAGGATGATCCAGCACACGTGGGCGTCGCGGTGCAGCAGGAGGCGGATATCCCGCCAACTCCCAAGGAGGTGGCAGTCCGCGGCCAGGGTGGGGTGAAGGGTGAAGGAGTTCATGCGGGCACGCTACGGCAGGCTGCGCCGGGCCGCAAGCACGCCGCGGCATCCTGCAAGACATACTGCTCGTATCCGAACGACATCGTACAATTTCGTTTGCACACAACAATTCCCAATAAGTATAAAAAGACGGACGCTTTACAGTGCTTACCGTCCGGTGCTACTCGCAGTCCGTGGCCTCGTCATTCCACCCACTCATGTATGGAGGTATCGAAGCATGCGCATCTGGACACTTTGCCTTCTGCTGCTGATCACAGCCTTGGCCCCCGCAGCCATGGCCGCGGACAAGGACACGCTCGTCGTGGGCGTATCCTCGGACATCCACACCCTGGATCCCGGCGTTTCGAGCGACAACTACGACTGGCGGCAGATATACCCCTGCTACGACCGCCTGGTGAAGTACAAGGTCAAGGACGGGGTCGGCCTGACCGAGGTTGAGCCCATGGCCGCCGAGTCCTGGACCGTGTCCGCCGACGGGCTGAAGTGGACCTTCAGGATCCGCAAGGGCATCACCTTCGACGACGGCTCCCCGCTGAACGCCGAGGCCGTGCGCTACTCCTTCGACCGCACCATCGCCATCGGCAAGGGTCCGGCCGACAACCTGACGGCCATCGCCTCCATGGCCGTGGTCGACGACTACACCCTCGAAATCACGCTGAAGAACCCCTACGGCCCCTTCCTGCAGACCCTGGCCACCGACGGCGCGTCCATCCTCAACCCCAAGGTCGCGGATAGGGCCGTGAACGACGACAAGGCCCAGGCCTTCCTGGCCGAGAACGTCGACGGCAGCGGCCCCTTCAAGATCGTGGAGTGGACGCGCGGCCAGCGCTGCGTGCTCGAAGCCAAGCCGAACTACTGGGGCGGCGCGCCCAAGCTGAAGAAGGTCATCATCCGCTTCATGACCGAGTCCGCCGACCGCCGCATGGCCCTGGAACAGGGCGACGTGGACATCGCCGAGAACATCCTCATCGACCAGATCCCGGCCCTGGAGAAGAACAAGGACGTGGCCGTCAAACGCTTCCCCTCGCAAATGGTCGAATACGTCTACGTCAACTGCCAGAACGAAAAGCTGAAGGATCCGGCCGTGCGCCAGGCCCTGTCCTACGCCGTGGACTACCAGGGCATCATCGACCATGTCCTGCAGGGCAACGGCGTACAGATGCGCGGCCCCATCCCCGACGGCATGTGGGGACATCGCAAGGACGTCTTCCAGTACACCAAGGACACGGCCAAGGCCAAGGAACTGCTCAAGGCCGCCGGCGCCGAGAACCTGGAACTGACGCTGATCTACTCCGAGCGCCGCGCCACCTGGGAACAGATCGCCCTGGTCATGCAGGCCAACCTGGCCGAGATCGGCGTGAAGCTGAACCTGGAGCTCATGGCCAACCCGACCCTGCGCGACAAGATCGACAAGGGCGACTTCGAGCTGTGCCTGGGCGCCTGGAGCCCGGACTTCGCCGACCCCTACATGTTCATGAACTTCTGGTTCGATTCGGCCAAGGCCGGCCTTCCCGGCAACCGCAGCTTCTACAAGAACGAGAAGGTTGACGAACTGGTCCGCAAGGCCGAAGTGTCTTCCGTGGTCGAGGAACGCAAGAAGCTCTACGGCGAGGCCCAGGACATCATCATGCAGGACGCGCCCTACATCTTCCTGTACCAGATCCAGACCATCGTGCCCCTGCGGGCCAATGTGCAGGGCTACGTGTTCAACCCCATGCTCGAATCCATGTACAACTTCGAGGCCATCTCGAAGAAATAGCATCCCTTCCCGGCCGGGCCCTGCGCCCGGCCGGGACCCTTGGACCGAATGCGCATACTCGCCTACATCATCAAGCGCGCCCTGGCCGCCATCCCGGTACTCATCGGGGTGAGCATCCTGACGTTTCTGATCTCCCACGCCATCCCCGGAGACCCGGCCCGCATCATCGTCGGGCCCAAGGCCAGCAAGGAGGCCGTGGAGGCCATCCGCAAGGAGCACGGCCTGGATAGGCCCCTGCCCGTGCAGTACGTGCGCTACATGAAGGGGCTCGCCCAGGGCGACCTGGGCCAGTCCATCCGCAACCACCGGCCCGTGACCAAGGACCTGGCCGACTTCTTCCCGGCCACCCTGGAACTGACCCTGGCCAGCCTCGTCCTCTGTCTGGCCGTGGGCATCCCGCTGGGGATCCTGGCCGCCGTGCGGCGCAACCGCTTGGCCGACCATGTCGCACGCGTCTTTTCGGTCATCGGCGTGTCCACCCCGGTCTTCTGGCTGGGACTTATGCTCCTGCTGCTCTTCTACCGCAACCTGGGCTGGCTGCCGGGTTCGGGACGCCTGGACATCACCAGCTCACCGCCTGCCGCCGTGACCGGGCTCTATGTCATCGACGCCATTCTGGCGCGGGACTGGGCACTGCTCAAGGAAGTGCTGAGCCACCTGATCCTGCCGGCCTTCTGCCTGTCGTACGTGTATCTGGCGGTCATCACGCGCATCGTGCGCTCGTCCATGATCGCCGTCCTGGGCCAGGACTACATCACCACGGCAAGGGCCAACGGTCTGTCCGCGGCCAGGGTCGTGTTCAAGCACGCCTTCAAGAACTCGCTCATCCCCACGGTGACCATCGCCGGCCTGTCCCTGGGCGAACTGCTGGGCGGGGCCATCCTGACGGAGACCATCTTCGCCTGGCCCGGCATGGGCAAGTACGTGGTGGACTCCATCAACTCCCTCGATTTCCCGGCCATCATGGGCTTCACCCTGCTGGCCAGCACGGCCTACGTGGTCATCAACCTCGGGGTGGACGTGCTCTACGCATTCCTCAACCCGCGCATCCGCTACTAGGGGAGGACCGTGGCCGCACACCCGTTTTTGCGCGAACTGCAGCTGACCCTGAAAATCCTGTCGCGCAACCCCTCGGCCGTCATGGGCGGCGTCGTCATCGCGGCCATGGTCCTGCTGGCCGTGGGCGCGCCGCTCCTGGCCCCGCACGACCCGGTCAAGCTGTCCCTGGGCGAACGCCTCATGGCACCCGGCGCGGCCCACCTTTTCGGAACCGACGAACTCGGCCGCGACATCTTCTCGCGCGTGCTCTTCGGGGCGCGCATCTCCCTGTCCATCGGCCTGCTGGTCATCACCGTGGCCGGGGTCACGGGGGCGCTCATCGGCGCGACGTCGGGCTATTTCGGGGGGAAGATCGACAACGTCATCATGCGGCTCATGGACGTCATCCTGTCCTTCCCGTCGCTGATCCTGGCCCTGGCTCTGGCCGCGGCCATGGGGCCGAGCCTGATCAACGCCATCCTGGCCACGGCCTTCGTCATGATCCCCAAGTTCGCGCGCCTGGTGCGTGGCGAGGCCCTGGTCGTGCGCGAGCTGCCGTTCGTGGCCGCCAGCCGCGTGGCCGGGGCCGGGCACGGCTTCATCATCCGCCGCCACATCCTGCCCAACTGCCTGAACTCGGCCATCGTCCTGGCCACCCTGACCCTGGGCGACGCCATCCTCATCGCCGCGTCCCTGTCCTTCATCGGCCTGGGCGCCCAGCCGCCGACCCCGGAGTGGGGAGCCATGATCGCCTCGGGCCGCAAGTTCCTCATGGACCAGTGGTGGTACGCGACCTTCCCGGGCCTGTTCATCCTTTTCACCGTCATCGGCTTCAACATCTTCGGCGACGCCTTGCGCGACGTCCTGGACCCGAGGATCAGGCGATGAGCGCCCCGCTCCTCGACATCCGTGACCTCTCGGTCAGCTTCGGGACCTACCAGGGCCGGGCACGCGTGCTCGACAGGGCGTCCCTGAGCGTACGTCCGGGCGAGATCATGGGTCTGGTGGGCGAAACGGGCTGCGGCAAATCCGTGCTCTCGCGCTCGGTCCTGCGCATCATCCCCACGCCGCCTGGAAGCATCGACGGCGGGACAATCCTCTTCGAGGACCGCGACCTGTTGCGGCTGAGTTCCGGCGAGATGCGCAGGCTGCGCGGCGAGCGCATCTCCATGATCTTTCAGGAGCCCATGAACAGCCTCAACCCCGTCTTCACCGTGGGCAACCAGATGCGCGAGGTGGTCCGAGCCCACCGCAAGGCCGGCCGGGCCGAGGCCACGGACGCATGCCTGGAGATGCTCGACGCCGTGCGCCTGCCCGAACCCCGGTCCGTGCTGCGGGCCTTCCCCCACGAACTCTCGGGCGGCATGCGACAGCGCGTCATGATCGCCATGGCGCTGATCTGCAACCCCGCCCTGCTCCTGGCCGACGAGCCGACCACGGCCCTGGACGTGACGGTGCAGGGCCAGATTCTGGCCATCCTGGCCGAACTGTCGGCCCGCCAGGGGCTGTCCATCCTTTTCGTCACCCACGACATGGGCGTGGTCGCCCAGCTCTGCCACCGCGTGGCCGTGATGTACGCCGGACAGGTGGTCGAGATCGCCGATGTGGGCAGCATCTTCGCCCGTCCGGCCCACCCGTACACCCAGGGGCTCATCGCCTCCATCCCGGGCAGGTCCTCGGGCGGCGAACTCTACGCCATTCCGGGCAGCGTGCCGAGCCCCATCGACCCGCCGCCCGGCTGCCGCTTCCGCCCCCGCTGTCCGCACGCCAAGAGCGGCGGGTGCAGCGACGTGGCCCCGGAGATGGTCCGCGTGGCCCCGGACCACAGCGTGGCCTGCCATCTTTTCACGTCGGGGGGGCTGCCATGAGCGACGAACTGCTCCGCGTGCAGGACCTGTGCAAGGCCTTCCCCATCGGCGGTGGGTTTCTGGAAGGCAGGAAACGCTGGCTCAAGGCCGTAGACAGGGTCTCGCTGCATCTGCACCGGGGTGAGACCCTCGGACTGGTGGGCGAGTCTGGCAGCGGCAAGAGCACCGTGGGCAACCTCATCCTGCGCCTGCTGGACCCTGACAGCGGCGCCATCCATTTCGAGGGCGTCGACGTGACGCGTCTCACGGGCTCGGCGCTGACCCGAGCCAGGGCGCGCATGCAGGTCGTCTTCCAGGACCCACAGAGTTCCCTGGACCCGCGCATGACCGTGGGCAATATCGTCTCCCTGCCGCTCAAAATCCTCGGGCTGGCCAGGGGCGGCGAACTGCGCGAACGTGCAGCGGCCAGCCTGGCCGAGGTTGGCCTGGGCCCCGAGTGCCTGGAACGCTACCCCCACGAATTCTCGGGCGGCCAGCGCCAGCGCATCGGCCTGGCCCGCGCCCTGGTGGCCGACCCGGCCTTCGTGGTCATGGACGAGCCGACCAGCGCCCTGGACGTCTCGGTCCAGGCCCAGATCCTCAATCTCATGGGCGATCTGCAGGCCCGGCGCGGCCACGCCTATCTGTTCATCTCCCACGACCTGACCGTGGTCCGGCACGTCAGCCGGCGCATCGCGGTCATGTACCTGGGCGCCATCGTCGAGACCGCGCCCACGGAAAGACTTTTCGAGACCCCGGCCCACCCGTACACGCGGGCCCTGCTGGCCTCGGTCCCCGTGCCCGACCCGGCGCAGCGCCGAAACCTGGCCCGCCTGACCGGCGACGTGCCGAGCCCCGTGGACCTGCCTCCGGGCTGCCGCTTCCATCCCCGCTGCCCCGAGGCGCTACCGCACTGCGCGAGCATGATGCCGCCGCGGGTCGTCCTCGGGCCTGGGCACGAGGTCGTCTGTCATCTTCACAACCGAAAATAGGAACGAACCATGAAAATCTACATCAGTGCAGATATTGAAGGCGTGGGCGGAGTGGCCCGCCACGAGCACTCCCGCGTGGACGGCCGCGAATACCCCCTGGCGCGCCGCCTGATGACGAACGAGGTCAACGCGGCCATCCGCGGCGTCTTCGCGGCCGGGGCCACCGGCGTGACCGTGGCCGACTCGCACAACGTGGGCCTCAATCTCCTGCCCGAGGAACTCGACGAGCGTGCCCGCCTGGTCATGGGCTCGCCGCGGCCCCTGTCCATGATGCACGGCATCGACGAGACCTTCGCCGCGGCCATGTTCGTCGGTTACCACGCCATGGGCGGGACCATGAACGCGAGCATCGTGCACACCTTCACCGGAAGGCTGCAGGAGGTGCGCCTGAACGGGCTCAAGGTCGGGGAGATCGGGCTGAACGCCGCCCTGGCCGGACACTTCGGCGTGCCCGTGACCTTCGTGGCCGGCGACCTGGCCGCCTGCCGCGAGGCCGAAGCGCTGCTGCCCGGCGTGCGCACCCTGGCCGTCAAGGAGGCCATCGGCGCCTACGCCGCGGTCTGCGAGCACCCGGCTCGGACCTGCCGGGCCATCGAGGCCGCGGCCAGGGAGGCCCTGGAGAACCCGCCCAAGGTCGAACCGTTCGTTCTGAAAGGGGAAGTGGAGCTGACCGTGCGCTGCACCACGGCCTCGGGCGCCGACCGCGCCGGCATGATCCCACGCACCAGGCGCCTGGACGACCTCACGGTCAGCTACATCGGCGCCGACGTGGTCGAGGCCTTCCAGGCCTTCAACACCATGAGCTGCCTGGTGGAACTGGTGCCGTTCATCTGAAAAACGCGGCGCGATAATCACGCTTGACGTTAATCATGCGACACGTCATTATTGCGCCGTGATCATATCCTTCAAATGCGACCTCACCGAAAGGCTGTCACACGGCCTCAATTGTCGTCGATTCTCGAATATCGCTGCGGTCGCACGGCGCAAGATTCGCCAGCTTGAAATCGCGGGCCGCCTGGAGGATCTGCGGATACCGCCCGGTAATCGCCTGGAGGCCCTCAAAGGCGATCGAGCAGGACAGCACAGCATCCGCATCAACGGCCAGTGGAGGATCTGCTTCCGTTGGACCGATGCGGGAGCTGAAGACGTGGAAATAGTGGATTACCACTAACGGAGCGAAAAATGACCCAGTTAGCACCCATCACTCCCGGCGAAATCCTCCTGGAAGAATTCCTGAAGCCCATGGGCGTGAGCCAGTACCGTCTGGCCAAGGAGATCAACGTGCCCGCGCAACGCATCAGCGAGATCGTGGCGGGGCGGCGCGCCATCACGGCGGACACCGACCTGCGCATGTGCCGTTTCTTCGGCCTCTCCAAGGGCTATTGGCTCCGCGCCCAGGCCGCGCATGACACCGAAGTCGCGGAACGCGCCCTCAAAGCCGAACTGCAGAAAATCAAGCCCTGGTCAGGCGCGGCGGCCTGATTCCAGCGCGCTGCATCAGTTTTTCCGCACAGCGCCCGTAATCGCCGATTCCGGCAGTCCGAACGGCAGATACCCCTCCGCCATCCTGTCCTTGAGCCCCACACCGCTCAGCCCCAGCCTGAAGGCCTCTTCCACGAGATAGCCGAGCTTGCGCACGCCCTCCGTGATGCTCAGTCCACCCTCGCGCACGTTGGAGATGCAATTGCGCGCCTCGTCCGTGACGCCCACACGCGGGTTCATGGTCAGGTAGACGCCCATGGAGTTGGGCGAGGACAGGCCCGGCCGTTCGCCGATGAGGATGACCGACAGCCGGGCCCGCAGGATCTCCCCGATCTCGTCGGCCACGGCCACCCGCGCGTTCTCCACCAGGCAGACCGGCGAAACCGTCAGCCCGGCCTGCCCGAACATGGACGCGCAAGCCAGGATAAAGGCTGCGGCGTTCTCGTGGATGGCCCGGGCCGAGAGGCCGTCGCCCACGACCAGACAGATGTCGAAACCATTCGCCATGTCCTTGAGCACCGTGAGCGACCGTTCGCTCAGCCGCCGCCCCTTGTCCGGGCGGGTCAGGTATTCCTCCCGGCCGGCCACGCGGGACTCCAGCTCGACGCAGGCGAGGCCGCCCGCGCGCAGGCGTCCGGCCAGCTCCGCCCGGCGGAACGGCGCGTGCACGGCATCCCGCGCCCGCGCATGATCCAACCTGAAGGCCAGGCTTTCCGCCAGGGGCAGGCTCGACCCGCTGCGCCCAACGGCGATGCGGGCCGCGGTGAAGCGCCGCAGTTCGGCCCACGGGTCCTGGCTGACGGTCACGGGATCCGCGTTCCGGCCGCTCATGACTCCCCCCGGACGGCGCCGGGCAACCCCAGCAGCCGGTTCGTCGTTTCGATGGGCAGAAGCCGCCCGCTCCCGTCCATCACGCCCGACGATTCCAGCCAGGCCGCGAACTCCGGCGCGGGTCTGCGGCCGAGGAGCTTTCGCAGGTAGGCCGCGTCGTGGAAGGATGTGGACTGGTAGTTGAGCATGATGTCGTCGGCCCCGGGCACACCCATGACGAAGGTGCACCCCGCCGCGCCCAGGAGCGTCAGCAGTGCGTCCATGTCGTCCTGGTCGGCTTCGGCGTGGTTGGTGTAGCAGACGTCCACGCCCATGGGCAGGCCCAGGAGCTTGCCGCAGAAATGGTCCTCCAGGCCAGCGCGGGTGATCTGCTTGCCGTTCAGCAGGTACTCGGGCCCGATGAAACCGACCACAGTGTTGACCAGCAGCGGCTCGAACCTGCGGGCCACGGCGTAGGCCCTGGCCTCCAGGGTCTGCTGATCCACGCCGTGGTGGGCGCCGGCCGAGAGGGCGCTGCCCTGGCCGGTCTCGAAATACATGACGTTGTCGCCCACCGTGCCGCGCGACAGGGACCGGGTCGCTTCGAGAGCCTCCTGCAGCAGGGACAGGGATACGCCGAAGCTCGCGTTGGCCGCCTGCGTCCCCGCGATAGACTGGAAGCAAAGATCCACGGGCGCACCGGACTCGACGGCCTCCATGGTCGTGGTCACATGGGTCAGCACGCAACTCTGGGTCGGGATGGCGTATTTGGAAATAAGCCCGTCCAGCATGTCCAGGATGCGACGGATGTTGTCCAGGCTGTCCGTGGCCGGGTTGACGCCGATGACCGCGTCGCCGCAGCCGTAGCAGAGCCCGTCCAGAGTCGAGGCCGCGATGCCCCGCAGGTCGTCGGTCGGGTGGTTGGGCTGCAGCCGGACCGAGAAAGTGCCGGGCAGACCGATGGTGTTGCGGAAACGGGTCGTGACCCGGCACTTGGAGGCCACCAGGATCAGGTCCTGCAGGCGCATGAGCTTGGACACGGCCGCGGCCATCTCCGGGGTGACGCCGGGCGCCAGGCGGGTCAGGACTTCGCCATCGACCGCGTCGGTCAGCAGCCAGTCGCGGAACTCGCCCACGGTCAGGCCGCGGATCGGGGCGAAGGCGTCCCTGTCATGCGTGTCGCTGATGAGCCTGGTGACCTCGTCCTCCTCGTACGGGATGACATGCTCCTCCAGAAACCGCTCAAGCGGAACCCCGGCCAACTCCATCTGGGCCAGCACGCGCTCCTCCTCCGTGGCCGCCGCCACCCCGGCCAGGACGTCGCCCGAGCGCAGCGGCGACGCCTTGGCCAACACCTCCTTCAGGGTCCGATGCGCGCCACTCATGACCGCTCTCCCGCGAATCCGTTTGTCGCCCCTTGCGGTGTCGCAAGAAGCGCCTTGGCCTTGCTGATTCTGTCGAAGGAGGCCTCGATGCGCTGACGCGACAGCCGTCCGCTGTCCACGCCCCGGACCAGAATGTCGACGGCCTTGGGCACGATGTCCGGGTCGTAGTCCAGGTTGTTGCCGAAAACCAGGATGTCCACCCCGGCCTCCACAGCCCGCAGCACGGCTTCCTCCAGCCCGTAATGCGCCGTGATTGCCCGCATCTGCATGTCGTCGGAGACGATGACGTCCTTGAAACCCAGCCGCTCGCGCAGGAGCCCCGTCAGCACGGCGGGCGACAGCGTGGCCGGGTGGTCCGCGTCGAAACGCTCCAGGAAAAGATGTCCGCACATGATGAGGGGGCTGGCCCCAAGCGGGATCAGCCGCTCGTAGGGGATCAGTTCCGCGGGGCTCCAGGTCCGGGAAATGTCCGTCAGGCCAAGGTGGGAGTCGGCCATGGCGCTGCCGTGCCCCGGGAAATGCTTGAGACAGGGAAGTACGCCATGGGACAGGAGGCCCCGGCTGAAAGCCCCGGCATGGGCCGCGACGGTTTCCGGGTCCGCGGAAAAGCTGCGCTCCAGGGCCCCGATGGCCGGGCTGGCCGGGTTCACGTCCACGTCGGCCACGGGCGCGAAATCGAGGTTGATGCCCAGATCCGCCAGCAGCCGCCCGGTGCGCTCGCCCTCCTGCCGCGTCTCATCCGGCGTCCCCTGCCCCATGGCCTTGGCCGACGGGCTGAACGGGAAGCCCGCCGCCTCGCGCAGGCGGCGCACCCTGCCGCCTTCCTGATCCACGGCGATGAAGAGCGGGGTCCGGGCCGCGGCCTGCAGCCGTGCGGTCAGGGCGCGGACCTGTGCAGGGCTCTGAATGTTGCGGCCGACCGTCTTCAGCTGCACGTCGCGGTCGAAAAGAATGACTCCGCCCAGATTATGCTCGCGGATGTCCCGCAGGATGGAGTCCTCGTCGGACAGCTCCGCGCCCCGGAAACCTACCAGCAGCATCTGGCCGAGCATTGCGCGGAACTCCGGGCGCCCCTCGCCGGCAAAGGCGGGGGTCTGCAGAACAAAGACGACGACTGCGCAAAGGACTATCCTGATCATGAGCCTCCCGGGTTGGGCTATTCGGAATGGGCGGGAAAGCCCCGCCGTTTCCATCCGTTACGTGCCCGAACCCGTACCATGCAAGGGGTGACTCCGGAATCATCTGGAACGGCCGGATTTTTCATTTAGGTCATCTCCCGGCACAGCTTTTTCACAAATTGAGTCAAGCATCAGGCCATCTTCCCCCTGCCCCGCTTCGTCAAGCGCTTCTGCTTCACCGCCGGGGGGGGGGCTCCGACCGCCAATCAACGCAATGCCAATATCCTTTTTTTATGGACAAAATTGGTCCAATTGGGCATCAGCCTTATGACGCAAAGCCCGGTCCGTCTTCCGGAAGGGCTGCGAACTCCACCCGCCGCGACTGCCGGCATCTCCTGGCACGCTTGCTGCTGATTCAGGCCCGGCCCATTGTATCAACCATGAAACGAGAGGACTCCATGAAACGCACCCTGCTTCTGGTCATGCTCGGCGTGACCCTTCTCCTCGGCTCCACGGCCATGGCCGCCAAGATCAAGGTCGCCGGCATCTACACCCAGCCCATCCAGCAGAAATGGGACGCGACCCTGCACAAGGCGCTCCTGAAAGCCCAGGAAGCCGGCGAGATCGAATACGTCTGGAGCGAAAAGGTCTCCAACACCGACTACATCCGCGTCCTGCGCGAATACTCCGAGGCCGGCGTGCAGCTCGCCGTCGGCGAGGCCTTCGGCATCTCCCGCGACGTGCGCAAGGTGGCCAAGGACTACCCGAACGTGGCCTACCTCATGGGCGACACCTTCGGGCCCGACGGCAAGAACCTCTCCGTGTTCGACAACTACATCCACGAGCCCTGCTACCTCATGGGCATGGTCGCCGGGGCCATGACCAAGACGAACAAAATCGGCATGGTCGGCGGCTACCCCATCGGAGAAGTGAACCGCCTCTTCAACGCCTTCATGGCCGGCGCCAAGGCGATCAACCCGGCCGTGCAGTTCAAGGTGTCCTTCATCGGCTCCTGGTACGATCCGCCCAAGGCCAAGGAATTCGCCTACGCCCAGGTCGAGGCCGGCGTGGACGTGCTCTATGCCGAGCGCTCCGGCGTGGTCGATGCGGCGCGCGAAAAGGGCATCGTCGCCTTCGGCAACGTCAACGACATGAACAAGCAGGAAAACGGCCAGGACGTCGTCGTGACCTCGGCCCTGTGGCACATGGAAGCGGCCCTGAACCACGCCATCGAGCGGGTCAAGGCCGGCACCTTCGCCGCCGAGGACTACCGCGAGTGGACCATGATGGCCAAGGGCGGCGCGTCCCTGGCCCCCTTCTACGAGTTCGAAGGCAAGATCCCGGCCGACGTCAAGGCCAAGGTCGCCGAGGCCGAAGCCGCCATCAAGGCCGGCAAGCTGGTCGTCGAGATCAACGACAACGAACCCAAATCCACCTTCTGATCCCAAGGGGCCGGCACACTCCGGCCCCTTTTTTTCACCATGTCCAACACACCCGTGCTGCGGCTTCGCGGCATCACCAAGCATTTCGGCCCCCTCGCGGCCAACGACGACATCTCCCTGACCCTGGACGCCGGCGAGATGCTGGCCCTGCTGGGCGAAAACGGGGCGGGCAAAACCACGCTCATGTCCATCCTCTTCGGCCACTACGTCGCAGACGCGGGAACGGTGGAAGTGCAGGGCAGCCCCCTGCCGTCGGGTTCGCCCAGGGCAGCGCTCGCGGCCGGAGTAGGCATGGTCCACCAGCATTTCACCCTGGCCGGGAACATGACCGTGCTCGAGAACATCATGCTCGGCACCGAACCCCTGTGGGGCTTCCGCCGCAACTCCGCCCGCGCCCTGGCCAAACTGGGCTCGCTCATGGAACGCTTCCGGCTGCACGTGAACCCGCACGCGATGGTGCGCGGCCTGTCCGTGGGCGAACGGCAGCGAGTGGAAATCCTCAAGGTCCTGTACCGCGACGCCCGCATCCTCATTTTGGACGAGCCCACGGCCGTGCTCACCCCCCAGGAGAGCGACCACCTCTTCGCCACCCTGCGCGAACTGGTCAGCCAGGGACTGTCCGTCATCTTCATCACCCACAAGCTGCGCGAGGTCATGGCCGCCAGCGACCGCTGCGTGGTCCTGCGCCACGGCCGCGTGGTGCTGGAGACGTCGACCAAAGCCACCTCCGCCGAAGACCTGGCCAAGGCCATGGTCGGCGCCAACATCCCCCAGGCCACGCGCATCCCGCACCCGCCCGGCGAGGAGGTCCTCGTGCTGGACCGCGTCCGCACCGGCTGCCCGGATCGCGGAGTTGATCTCGACGAACTGACCCTTTCGGTGCGCGCTCACGAAATTCTCGGCATAGCCGGCGTGTCCGGCAACGGCCAGGCCCTGCTGGCGGACCTGCTGTCCGGCCTCGTCGCTCCGACCGGCGGCCATGTCGTTCTGCGCGGCCAGACCGTGAGCAGCCTCACCCCGGCGGCCATGATCCGCGCAGGCGTCGGCCGCGTGCCCGACGACCGCACCGGCACGGGGCTCGTGGCGGACATGACGGTCATGGAGAACCTGTCCACGGAGATCTACCGCCTGCCCGGCTTTTCCAAACGCGGCATGCTCAACTTCAAGGCCCTGGCCTCCCGCGCCGCGCAGCTCATGGACGTCTTCGACATCCGCTGCGCCGGGGCGGACGCGCCGGTGCGCAAGCTTTCGGGCGGGAACATGCAGAAGCTCATTCTGGCCCGCGTCCTGTCCCAGGGCCCGCACCTGATCCTCGCCAACCAGCCGACCTGGGGCCTCGACGTCGGGGCCACGGCCGCCGTGCACCAGCACCTCCTCGATGCGGCCCGGCGCGGGGCCGGGGTGGTTCTCATCTCCGAGGACCTGGACGAGCTCTTCCAACTCTCGGACCGCATCCAGGTCATGTACCAGGGCCGCCTGTCCAGCCCCGAGGACACGGCCACCGTAGACCGGGCCAGGCTCGGCCTGATGATGAGCGGTCAGACTTTCGACCAGCGGGGTGCCGCATGAGACTCGAACCCCGCGAATCCATGGCCTTCGGCTGGCAGGTCGGCGCGCCGCTCCTGGCCGTCGTCGCCGCCATGGCGATCTGCTCCGGGCTCATCCTCTGGGCCGGTGCCTCGCCCCTCTCGGCCTGGGGCCTGCTCCTCAAGGGCGCCCTGGGCTCGACCTTCGCCCTGACCGAAACCCTTACCCGCGCCACCCCGCTCATCTTCACCGGCCTGGCCGCGGCCGTGGCCTTCCGGGCCAAGCTCTGGAACATCGGCGGCGAAGGCCAGTTCTACGTCGGGGCCTGCATGGCCACCTGGCTCGGCACGGGCATGATCGACCTGCCCGCCTGGCTCATGATCCCCTTCCTCTTCCTGACCGGCGCCCTGGCCGGAGGGCTCTTCCTGCTGATCCCGACCTGGCTCAAGACGCGGCTCAAGGCCGACGAGGTTGTCACCACCCTGCTGCTCAACTTCGTGGTCCTGCTGGTCGTCAACTGGCTGGTCTTCGGCCCCTGGAAGGACCCCATGGCCATGGGCTGGCCCCAGGCCGCGCCCGTCGTCGACAGTGCCATGCTGCCCGTGCTCGTGCCCAAGTCGAGCCTGCACCTGGGCTTCGTCCTGGCCCTGGCCTGCGCGGGCCTCGTGTGGTGGATGATGCGCTTCACGGTCTGGGGCTTCGAGATCCGCGCCGTCGGCGCAAGCCTCAAGGCCAGCACCTTCGCCGGAATGCCGGTGGGCGCCACCATCGTCCGCACCGCGCTCCTGAGCGGCGGCCTGGCGGCCATGGCCGGCGTGAGCGAACTCTGCGGCGTCAAAGGCTACCTGACCCTCGATCTGTCCCCAGGCTTCGGCTACTCCGGCATCGTCGTGGCCATGCTCGCCGCCCTGCACCCCCTGGGCGTGGTCCTCTCGGCCATGTTCATCGCGATCATCTACATCGGTGCCGACTCCATGAGCCGCGCCATCACCATTTCCAATTACATCGCCGACGTGACCACGGCTGTGAGCCTGCTCATGGTCCTTTTGGCCATGTTCCTGACCCGCTACCGCATCCGCTGGAAATAACATGGACATCCTCTCCCTCGTCTTCGAAACCGGATTCTGGCTGGCCACCGTGCGCATGGCCACCCCGCTCATCTTCGGCACCATGGGCGAACTGATCTGCGAACGGGCCGGGGTCCTGAACCTCGGCATCGAGGGCATCATGGCCGCCGGCTGCATGTCCGGCTGGACCTGGGTCTACCTCGGCGGCACCCTCTGGGGCGGCGTGCTCTTCGCCGCCTGCGTCGGCGCAGGCCTAGGGCTCCTGCACGCCGTCTTCACCGTGCACCTGGGCCTGTCCCAGCACGTCACGGGCCTGGGCATCACCATGCTCGGCGCAAGCTTAAGCTCCTTCGCCTTCCGCATGATCCTGCCTCAGGTCACCACCCCGCCCAAGATCGTCCCCTTCGCGCCGCTGGACATCCCCGTGCTCTCCACCCTGCCCTTCATCGGCCCGGTCCTCTTCAGCCAGACCGCCCTCACGCTCACGGCCTTCATTCTCGTCGCCGTCACCGCCTACGTCCTGCTGCGCACCCCCCTCGGCCTGGCCCTGCGCATGGTCGGCGAAAACCCGCTGGCCGCCGAAGCCCAGGGCCTCTCCGTCCTTGGCCTGCGCACCGGAGCCGTCATGGCCGGCTCCGCCCTCATGGCCGTGGGCGGCGCGTTCCTGACGCTTGCCGCCTTCGACGCCTTCTACATCGGCATGGTCAACGGACGCGGTTGGATCTGCATCGCGCTTGTCGTCTTCTCGTCCTGGAAACCCGGCAAGGCGCTCCTCGGCACGCTCCTCTTCGCCGCCTTCGACGCCATCCAGATGCGCGTCCAACAGCAATCCATCTCCGCCATCCCGTACCAATTCTACCTCATGCTCCCCTACCTCTGCTCCATCCTGGCCCTCATCGCCATGTCCCGCAAAGCCGCCTACCCCAAGGCCTTGCTGGTTCCCTTTCGCAAAGGGGAGCGGTAGAGGGGGAAGAGACGCGGGGCGCTGCCCCGCACCCCGCAAGGGGCTCGCCCCTTGACCCGATTATTGGGGTGCAGGGGACGCGTCCCCTGCCCGCCGGAGGCACTCTTAAACACGAGGTTATCGACATGCTGGATCTGCTGATCATCAACGCGGCGCTGCCTGGGCAGGAGGCGCTGACTGAGATCGGGTGCAAGGATGGGCGCATCGTGATGGTCGAGCCGGGTATAAAGGTCGAGGCCGCGCAGACGATTGACGCCGAGGGATTTCTTGTCACGCCGCCGTTCGTGGACAGCCATTTTCATATGGATGCGACGCTGTCGGCGGGGATGCCGCGGCGCAACGAGAGCGGCACGCTGTTGGAGGGCATCAGAATCTGGGGCGAGCTCAAGCCGGATCTGACGCCGCAGGGGTTGAAGGAGCGGGCGCTGAAGTTGCTGCGCTGGAGCGTGGCCAAGGGCAACCTGGCCATCAGGACGCATGTGGACACGACGGACCCGAGCCTCATGGCCGTGGACGTGCTGCTGGAAGTGCGCGAGGAGATGAAGGCTTACGTGGACATCCAGCTCGTGGCCTTTCCCCAAGACGGGGTGCTGCGCGCGCCGAAGGGGGTGGAGTTGCTGGAGCGGGCCCTGGACAAGGGCGTGGACGTGGTCGGGGGGATTCCGCACTTCGAGCGGACCATGGACCAGGGCCGGGAGTCTGTGCGGGTGCTGTGCGAGATCGCGGCCAAGCGCGGGCTCATGGTCGACATGCACTGCGACGAGTCCGACGATCCGCATTCACGGCACGTGGAGAGCCTGGCGTATGAGACGCAGCGGCTGGGGCTGCACGGCCGCGTCACGGGTTCGCATCTGACGAGCATGCATTCCATGGACAATTACTACGTGTCGAAGCTCCTGCCGCTCATGGCCGAGGCGGGGATGCACTGCGTGTGCAACCCGCTGGTGAACATGAACCTGCAGGGGCGGCACGACACGTACCCCAAACGGCGAGGGCTCATGCGCGTGCCGGAGCTGATGGGCATGGGCATCAACGTGGCCTTCGGGCACGACGACGTCATGGACCCCTGGTATCCCATGGGCTCGCACGACATGCTCGAAGTGGCCCACATGGGGGCGCACGCCCTGCACATGACCGGCATGGACGGGCTGCGGAAGATGTTCCGGGCCGTGACGGAAAACGGGGCGCGGGCGCTGGGGCTCGAGGGTTACGGACTTGCGCCCGGCTGCAACGCGGATTTCGTGATCCTGCAGGCCTCGGACGAAATCGAGGCGTTGCGTCTGCGCCCGGCGCGGCTGTGGGTCGTGCGCCGGGGCAAGGTGATAAGCCGCACGCCCAAGGTCGAGGCGCGGGTGGATCTGGGGAACGGAGAGGAACTGGTCGATTTCACGTAACGCAGGGCTGTCCTTCACGGCCGGCGCTGCCGCCGTCCGCCAGTTCCCCGAGCCACTGCCCGCTGATGCGCAGTCGCACGACATGGTGCCCGTGCGCATGGCCCACGAGGTCCAGCGAGCGCGCCGCAGCGTCGTATCGGCCTGCAATGTCCAGGCTCGCCGCCTTGAACATGCCGAGGTCCGGCGGCGCTTGCGGATTCCATTTGCTCACGAGCAGGCTTCCGCGCACCGCGCCCTGCTCCACGAACAACCGGCCCTGCCAAAGATAGCCCGGTCCCCCTCCGTCAACGATGCCTTGGCTGACGACCGCCACGCCTTCCTCCACCTTGTCGTATGCCGCGAGGCGCAGCCAGTACATCCCTTCATGCATCGAAGATCCCCCTTGTCTTGCCGCTCGGCGTAGATGCCGAGGAGGTCCACCATTGTGACTCATGGATGGGACAAAAGCAAACCGCCGCCAATTCGATCCCGAACTTGACACCCGTCGCCAATCGTCTCATCGCGGTTCGTCGGCCGAACCCGCTCGTCTCGTCCGGCTCGGACACCCTCGTCAGCACGCACCCGCGCCAGGAGGCGCATCAGGATACGCCCCGTGAACACGCCGCAGAACCGTCCCATGTACCTCTTCCTCATCGGCCTCGCCGTCTTGAGCGCCCTGGGCTTTCAGGGCTGGCGCACGCTTTTCAACAACTACGCCGTCGAGGTGGCTCAGGTCACAGGACAGCAGATGGGCGTCATTCAGGGTCTGCGCGAGGTACCGGGATTCCTGGCACTCCTGGTCATCTATCTGCTCATGTTCGTGCGCGAGCATCGGCTGGCCGTGCTCTCCCTCATGGTCATGGCCCTGGGCGTGATCATGACCGGACTCATGCCCACCTATGCCGGGCTGGTGGTCGCCACCCTGGTCATGTCCTTCGGGTTCCACTACTACGAGACCCTCAACCAGTCCCTGACCCTGCAGTATTTCGACACCGCCCAGAGCCCCGTGGTCATGGGCAGGCTGCGCGCCGTGAGTTCGGCCGCCAACATCGTCATCGGGCTCATCTTCCTGCTGGCCGTGAACCATGTCTCCTACCAAACCCTCTATGTGGCGCTCGGCATCTTCATCATGGGAGCCGTGGCCTGCTTCCTGCTCATGAACCCCGCCCGCAAGGACCTGCCGCTGCAACGCAAGAGCATGGTCCTGCGCTCGCGCTACTGGCTCTTCTACGTACTGACCTTCCTGGCCGGTGCCCGGCGGCAGATTTTCGTGGCCTTCGCCGTATTCCTGATGGTCAAGAAGTTCGGGTATTCCGTGTCGGAAGTGACCGTGCTCTTCATGCTCAACAACGCCGTGAACTACTTCCTGAGCCCCATGATCGGCCGGGCCGTGATCCGTTTCGGGGAGCGCAAGGTGCTCTCGCTGGAGTACGCGGGGCTCATTTTCGTCTTTCTCGGCTATGCCTTCACCGACAGCAAGCTCTTGGTGGCGGCCCTCTACATCCTGGACCACATCTTCTTCAACTTCGCCATGGCCATCCGCTCCTACTTCCAGAAGATCGCCGACCCGCGCGACATCGCCCCGAGCATGGCCGTGGGCTTCACCATCAACCATATCGTGGCCGTGATCATTCCCATCGTGGGCGGCATGCTCTGGATGGTCGACTACCGCATCCCCTTTGTGGGCGGAGCGGCGCTGAGCTGCGTCTCCCTGGCCTTCGTGCAATGCATACGCCCCCCGGAAAAATAGCCGTCAGGCCTTTTCAAAGACGAAGCCCCCGAATCCGAGAATTCGGGGGCTTCGTCCTTTCCGGAGGATGAAAACTCAGCCGAGGATGGCTTTGAGGTCTTCGTCCGGGGTGGTGATGGGCTTGATGTCGAAGTTTTCGACCAGCACGTTCAGCACGTTGGGGGTGATGAAGGCCGGCAGGCTGGGGCCGAGACGGATGCCCTTGATGCCCAGATGCAGGAGCGTCAGCAGGATGGCCACGGCCTTCTGCTCGTACCAGGACAGGACCATGGACAGGGGCAGATCGTTCACGCCGCAGTTGAAGGCTCCGGCCAGGGCCACCGCGATCTGGATGGCCGAGTAGGCGTCGTTGCACTGGCCGATGTCCAGCAGGCGCGGGATGCCGCCGATGTCACCGAGCTTCTTGTCGAAGAAGCGGAACTTGCCGCAGGCCAGGGTCAGGACCACGCAGTCGCTCGGAACCTTCTCGACGAACTCGGTGTAATAGTTGCGGCCGGGCTTGGCGCCGTCACAGCCCGCGACCAGGAAGAAGTGGCGGATGTCGCCGCCCTTGACCGCCGCGATGACCTTGTCGGCCACGCCCAGGACCGCGTTGCGGGCGAACCCGGTCAGCACGCTGCCCTTGTCCTCGTCGGCCGCGAAGCCGGGCATTTCGAGGGCCTTATTGATGACCTGGGAGAAGTCCTTGCCGACGTGGGTCACGCCGGGCCAGCCGACCAGGCCGGTGGTGAAGATGTTGCCCTTGTAGGACTCGACCGGCTTCTGGATGCAGTTGGTGGTCATGAGGATGGCGCCGGGGAACTCGGCGAATTCCTTCTGCTGGTTCTGCCAGGCCGTGCCGTAGTGGCCGTGGAAGTGGGGGTGCTTCTTCAGTTCCGGGTAGCCGTGGCAGGGCAGCATCTCGCCGTGGGTGTAGATGTTGATGCCCCTGCCCGCGGTCTGCTCCAGGAGCAGGCCAAGGTCCTTCAAGTCATGGCCGGAGACGAGGATGGCCTTGCCCTTCTTGGCGCCCAGGGGCACTTCCGTCGGGACCGGGTGGCCGTAGGAGCCGGTGTTGGCGGCGTCCAGGAGTTCCATGGCCTTGAGGTTGGCCTTGCCGCAGCCCAGGCACAGCCCAATGAGTTCATTGAGGCCCAGGCTCTGGTCCAGGGTGGCGGCCATGGCTTCGTGGATGAAGGCGTAAACCTCGTCGGACTCCTTGCCCAGGATGGCCGCATGGTCGGCGTAGGCGGCCACGCCGCGCAGGCCGTAGGTCAGGATCTGGCGCAGGGATTCGAGGTCCGCGTTGGCGTCGGGCTTGGGCGCGAAACCGACCTTCTCGCCCATGGGCACCAGTTGGTTCCGGCCCGCGGCGGTGAATGAAATCTCGGGGTGCGCCGTGAAATCGGGCTGCTCGCCGCCCAGGAACATGCGGGCGATCTTGGTCAGAAAGCCGGCTTCGGGTTCGTTGCCGAAGGCGACCTGACCGCCTGCGGCCTTGACCTTCTCCTTGAGACGGCTCTTGAGAGCGTCGCAGCGCTCGATCATGGCCACGAAGCGGTCGGGATCGAAATCGACGTTGGTCAGGGTGGAAAAAATGGCTTCGCAGGTGAAGCGGTTCACTTCGTTATCGACCACGCCCATCTTGCGGCCGGCATGGGCGTAAAGGGACAGGCCCTTGACGGAATGGGTCAGCAGGTCCTGCAGGGCGGCCACTTCGGGAGTCTTCCCGCACACGCCCATCTTGTCGCATCCCTGGCCCTTGGCAGTCTGTTCACACTGATTGCAAAACATGGTTCAACCTCCATGAGAGTATTGGTGTCGTTGAGACCTCTCTATGCAGGTTGCGCAAAGGCATCTTTGACCTGAATCAAAAACGCCGTTTTCTCAATGTGTTCCGCTCGGACCGCGATTTCGGCCGGGATTTGGGCGGACGCCTCTCGCTCATTCCCCGTACTTGGCCAGCTTGGAGTGCATGGTCTTTCTGGTGATGCCCAGGCGGCGTGCGGCCTCGCTCTTGTTTCCTCCGGCCGCATCCAGGGCGTCGAGAATGGCCGCCCGCTCGAGTTCCTCCAGGGTCAGGTTGGCGAAACCGCCGCCTGTCCGTGGCTCGTCCGGCCCGCCGGAGAGGGCGGGCGGAAGCTCGCGCTCGCCGATGTACTCGCCCAGCGCCAGGACAACGGCGCGCTCCACGGCGTTTTCCAGTTCCCGCACGTTGCCGGGCCAGGAATGCTTGAGCATCCTGTCCATGGCCTCTGGGGTGAACCCCTTGATGTGCTTGCCGTTCTTCTCGGCGAATCTGCGCAGGAAATGCATGGCCAGCAAAGGAATGTCCTCTCCCCGCTCGCGCAGGGGCGGCAGGGCCAGGGCGACCACGTTCAGGCGGTAGTAGAGGTCCTGACGAAAGCGCCCCGCCTCGACCTCGGCCAGCAGGTCACGGTTGGTGGCGGCCACGATGCGCACATCGACCCTGAGGGTCTGGTCCCCGCCCACGCGCTGGATTTCCCGCTCCTGGATGGCCCGCAGCAGCTTGACCTGCATGGAGAGGGGCATCTCCCCGATTTCGTCGAGGAAGATCGTGCCCTTGTCCGCGGCCAAAAAGCGTCCTTCCCTGCGTTTTTCGGCCCCGGTGAAGGCCCCCTTCTCATGGCCGAAAAGCTCGGATTCAAGCAGCGTCTCGGTCAGGGCGGCGCAGTTCACGGCGACATACGGTCCCTTGCGTCGCGAACTGTTGGCGTGGATGGCCCGGGCGATGAGTTCCTTGCCCGTGCCTGACTCGCCCGTGATCATGACCGTGGCCTCGGACGGCGCGATGGTGGCCAGCATCTCCATGAGGCGGCGCATGGGCGGGCTCTGGCCGATGATCCCGCCGGCGTCGAAGGAGGCGGAGAGGGTCTGGCGCAGGGCCCGGTTCTCGTCGCGCAGAGCCGCGTGGTCCAGAGCCCGCTCCATGGTCAGGCGCAGGTCTTCGAAATCCAGGGGCTTGGTCAGGTAGTCGTAGGCGCCGGTCTTGATGGCCTCCACCGCCGTCTCCACGTCGGAGTAGGCCGTCATGATCAGGATGGGTATGGCCGGGTTGTAGGCCTTGATCTCCTTCAGGGCCTCGATGCCGGAGATGCCGGTCATGCGCACGTCCATGAGGATGAGATCGAAGGCCTGCTCCCGGCAGCGCGCCACGGCCGTTTCGCCGTCAGCCGCCTCCTCCATGCGGTAGCCCCAGTCTGCCAGGAGCGTCGTCAGCATGCCCCTGTGGCCGGGGTCGTCGTCGACGACGAGAATGGTGATGCGGGAAGGTTTCATGCCGGTCTCCTTGTAACGGGAAGCTCGATGGTGAAGACGGTGCCCCGGCCCACGGTGCTCTCGACCTTTATGGCCGCGCCATGCCCCTCGACGATACGGTGCACGATGGCCAGCCCCAGGCCCGTGCCTGAAGCCTTGGTGGTGAAGTACGGGTTGAATATGTCGCCCAGGACTTCGGGCGGCATGCCGTGCCCCGAGTCTTCGATGCGCAGGGAGACGATTCCTTCCGCCTGATCCTGGGCCGTCGAGATACGCAGCGTGCTGCCCTGATCCATGGCCTGCACGGCATTGAGGAAGAGGTTGAGCAGGGCCTGGGTCATGCGTTCGGGGTCCAGGGGGATGGGCGGCAGTTCCCCTTCTCGGGAAAACTCGACCTCGATCCCCTTGGCCGCGATGTCGGCCCGGGCCAGACGCAGGGCCCTCTCCACGACCGATTCCAAATCCTCGTCGCGCAGCTTGAGCTCGCCCGGCCGGGCGAACTCGAGCAGTTCCGAAACCACCCGATTGAGGCGGTCCGTCTCCTGAACCATGGCCCTTGCGGCCTCCCGATCCTGGCCCTGGACCTTGCCGGAGAGATACGTGGCGAAGCCCTTGATGGTCCCCAACGGGTTTCTGATCTCGTGGGCCACGCCCGCCGCGAGGTTGCCCAGGGCGGAGAGGCGTTCGTTGCGCCGGACCTGCTCCTGCAGCCTGCGCAATTCCCCGAGGTCCCGCAGCAGGAAGAGATGGCCCAGGAACCGCCCGTCGTTGTTGACGATGCGGGACGCGGCGATGCCCACGGGCACGCCGCGTCCGCCGGCAACGGCCAGGACAGTCTCCCGCTCCGGCACCTTGTCCCGGCCTTCGAGCTCTGCCATGAGCCCGGCCCAGTCCAATCCCCCGAGGCTGGCCAGCGGTTCCCCCTCGATCTGGCCGCCCGGCTTCCCGATGAGCACGGCCGCGGCCGCGTTTGCCAGGACGACCCGGCCCTCGGGATCGGTGGTCAGCAGTCCCAGAGGCAGGCAGGTCACCACCTCCGTGGCGAAGGCCTGGGTATCCAGCAGCAGACGGCGCGAGCGCCGGTAGTGCTCGGCCCAGAACAGCGCCGCGAAACCTCCCGCACCGAAGAGTACGGTCAGGATGCCTATGATGACGCTGGTGCGGAATTCGTCTGCCATGGCCTCTTCAAGGGGCCGCGCATCCTGTCCAACCAAAATGATCGCGGGCGCGGCCGTCCCGGCGCCCTGGCCGCCGTCATGGCCGGGTCCGGCCATGGGCCCGCACCACATGGAACGGTGCACCCCCGGAAGGGGAGAAAACTTCTTGTAGACTTCAAACACTTCCCGCCCGTCGTCAGCGACCAGGAAGCGTCCCTTGCGCCCTTCCTCCGGCAAGATCACGGACGGGACCTTCTCCTGGGGGTGAAGCGCCGAACCGATGCGTGCCGGGTCGCTGTGGGCCAGGATCGTGCCCCGTTCGTCGGTCACCGCCAGATAGACGATACCGTGCTGCTTGGCCGTCTCCTCCACCAGGGACTGGAAATACCCGGGTCCGCCGTGCATGCCCATGCCGATGCGCGTCCCAGCCTCAAGCGCCCAGAACAGGGCGTCGGCATGATCCAGATAGTTTGCAATCATGTGCGCCCTGGCGCGCTGAAGGTTGCGGGCCGCGAATACCGCGACCGCGATCCCTAGAATAGCCACGAAGCCGGCCATCAGCCAGGACGCGGTGCGTTGTTGTTTCGAAAATCCTGAAAAAGTGCCCATCGACCACCTCGCTCCAAAACCTGTAACCGTTTTACCCACTTTGTCCAGACAGGTGTCACATGTTTACCCGCATACCCTGACCACGGAAACCGCAACTTCCGCCCGAAATCACAAATTCATCTTTTATATCTGAATGTTACATATTCGCGAAGCCTCCTGGCACGCCCCTTGCCTTACTCATATCGAAACGTGAAGCGAAAGATGCGGAGGATAGCATGATGTGGAATTGCGGAACACTGCCCTGGTCCGGCGGCTGGATGATCGGACACTCCCTGTGGGGCCTGCTCCTCGTCGTGGGCGTCGGGGCGCTGCTCTGGACCGCCTGCAAGCCGCGACGACCCTCGGGCCCTTCGGCGGACAGGGCCGACTCCCTGGAGATTCTGAAACTCCGTCTGGCCCGGGGCGAGATCAGCATCGAGGAATACAACACGTTGAAGTCGATGCTCTAAAAGCCCTGCGGGGCGGAGCGACGAACCAGAGGCAACACCATGCCCTTTGCGGGCGAAAACTTCATACCAAACCATCTAAGGAGAATAATCATGAAAACGAACCGTAACGTCATCGCCACCTTCCTGACCCTGGCCTTCATCACCGCCTTCGCAGGCTTCGCATCCGCGCAGGGACACGGCATGATGGGTGGAATGGGCGCCATGACCCCTGAACATCAGGCCACGATGCAGAAGCTCCACGCCGATTTCAACACGGCCACTGCCGACCTGCACAAGCAGCTCTTTGCCAAGGAATCCGAGCTCAATGCCGCGCTCTACGCAGACAAGCCCGACGAAAAGAAAATCGACGCCCTGACCAAGGAGATCGGCGAACTCAACGCCAAGATTTACACCGAACGGGTCAAGATGCACAGGGCCATGGCCAAGGAAGGCATCGTTCCCGGCGCGGGCGGCTGCCAGATGATGGGCGGCAAGATGGGCGGCGGCATGATGGGCGGCGGCATGATGGGTGGCGGCATGATGGGCGGCATGCAGCATAACATGACGGGTAACGGAACCACCGGACAAATGCCCGCCGGTCATGCCGGACACGGCACCCCGGCCCAGCAGTAACACGGCCCCGCCGCTCGCGGCGAACCAGCCTCTCGACAATTCCCCCGAGTTCGAACAGACTCGGGGGAATTCGTCGTTCTCGGCCCGTCCGCGCAACCTTTTTTCCCCGTTCCCCATGACCGACACCACTCACCTTCGCGGCATCCTCTTCGCACTGGGCGCCACCATCATCTGGTCCGGCAACTTCATCGTCGCCCGTCTCCTGAACCAGAGCATCGAACCGGCCACACTGTCCCTGCTGCGATGGGGCGTGGCCTTCCTGGGCCTGCTGCCTTTCGCCTGGCGGGCAGCCTGGACCGACCGGGCCACCATTCGCCGAAGCCTGCCGACCATGATCCCCATGGCGCTGCTGGGCGTCACGGTCTTCAACGCGCTCCTGTACACGGGCGCCCGAACCACCTCGGCACTGAACCTCTCGCTCATCGCCACCTCCACGCCGGTCTTCATCATCCTTCTCGCCCGCGTCTTTCTGCACGAAAAGCTGACGGCGCGGAAAGCCCTGGGCCTGGCCGCAGCCCTGGGCGGCGTGTTGCTCCTGATCACCGGCGGCGAACCCACGCGCCTGCTCGGACTGCAATTCTCGACCGGCGACCTGTGGATGACCCTGGCCGCCGTCCTCTTCGCCGCGTACAGCATCATGGTGCGCAGGTACTCCGGGAAGCTGAGCCCGTCGGTCTTTCTGCTGACCCTCATCGGCACGGGCCTCGTCTTCCTCCTGCCGTGGGCCGGCTGGGAATACGCCGTCGCAGGACCGCCGGCGATCACCGCGGGCATGGCCTGCGCCATCCTCTACGTCGGGCTCGGCGCGTCCCTGGCCGCCTACGCCATGTGGAACAGCGCCGTGGCCTCCATCGGCCCGTCCCTGGCGGGGCTCATCTACTACAGCCTGCCGCTCTTCAGCGGGGCGACCGCGTTCCTTTTCCTGGGGGAACCCATGGGCCCGGTGCATCTGGCCAGCGCGGGGTGCATCCTGGGCGGCATCGTGCTGGCCACGCGGGGATAATGCGGGTATGCAAGTTCTGCCCCTTGCCTTTGGCGGGCGGCGGGCCTAAGGACGGCTCGTCCCGGCATCCGGCCGGGACATGCACGCAACACCGCGCCGCCGGGCGCACACGGATACAGCCATGATCACCCTTTTCGTCAGCCTGAGCATGAAGCTCTTCTTCCTGCTCACGCCCTTCTTCGTGCTGAGCGTCTTCCTGTCCATGACCGAGCACATGACCAAGACCGAGCAGCGCATGGTGGCCATCCGCACGACCATGGCCGTCATGGTCATCAGCCTCATCCTCTATTTCGCGGGCAACCCCATCTTCTCCACCTTAGGCATCACCCTGGACGGCTTCCGCATCGGCGCGGGGAGCCTGCTCTTCCTCTCGGCCGTGTCCTTGGTCTCGGGCAAGCGCTCAAGCCAGGAGGCGGCACCGGACGTGGACTTCGCCGTGGTGCCCCTGGCCATCCCCATCACCGTTGGCCCGGCCACCATCGGCACGCTCCTGATCCTGGGCGCGGAGTTGGGCGGCGCCACGGAACGGGCCGTGGGCGCGGGGGCGCTGATCTGCTCCTGCCTGTCCGTCGGCGTCCTGCTGCGCTCGGCCAGACCCCTGAAAAAGCTCCTCGGTTCCGTGGGCCTGTCCGTCATGACCAAGATCACGGGCCTGGTCCTCTCGGCCATGGCCGCCCAGATCGTCTTCACCGGTATCAGGAATTTCCTGCACTGAGCCGTGACGCACGCCGCACCGACAAAAGACCTGCACGAGCTGGCCCGCCGGATTTCCGAAGGCTGTACCGAATGCCGCGCCTGCCAGTTCCGTTGCGAGTTCCTGAGCGAACACGGCACGCCCAAGGCGCTGGCCGACCGTTTTCTGACCACCGGCACGGGACGGGCCGCGGCCTTCGAGTGCAGCCTCTGCGGCCTGTGCTCCACGGTCTGCCCCATGGGCCTGCCCCTGAAGGCCTTCTTCCTGGCCATGCGCAGGGCGGCAATGGATGCGGGCCGGATCAGCCTCGTGCCGTACCGGGCGCGGCTCGACTACGAACGCTTTGGCGCATCGCGGCTCATGAGCCTGTTCCGCCTGCCAGCCGGAGGCGATACGGTCTTCTTCCCGGGCTGCACCCTGCCCGGCCGTCATCCGGACACGACCAGGGCGCTTCTGGCCCATCTGCGCAACTGCATTCCCGACCTCGGGCTGGTCCTGTCCTGCTGCTTCAAGACGACCCACGACCTTGGCTGCCAGGATCGCTTCGACGTCCGCTTCGGAGCGCTTCTGGACCGGCTGCACGCCATGGGCGTGACCACGGTGCTGACGGCATGTCCCAACTGTTTCGCGGTCTTCACCGAATACGGCCGGGAATTGACAGTCAGGACCGTCTTCGACGTGCTGGCCGAGCATCCCGTGACCCGGGACGCCCATGTGCGTGGCTCGGCCGTGGTGCACACGCCCTGCCCGTACCGTGGGGATGCGCACATCCAGGAGCGCATCAGGCTGATGGTCGAGGATACCGGACTCGACCCGGAAAAGACCAGGCAGGACGGCCCCTTGAGCCCCTGCTGCGGCGAGGGGGGCAGCGTCGGGCTGCTGCGGCCGGAGCTTGCCGCCGCCTGGGGCGCGAAAGCGGTCCGGCGGGCTGACGGGCGGGTCGTGGTCACCTCCTGCGCGGGGTGCGTGGCCTTCCTTTCCGGACACGCCCGCGCCGTGCATCTCCTGGACCTCGTCTTCCATCCGGCCAGAACCATGTCGGGAACCCTGCCGCGTCCCAAGGGCCTGGCCACCTACCTGCACCGCCTGCGCCTCAAGTGGCGGGCCCTCGCGCACATCCGTTAACGCTCACCGGATCGCGGCGATGCGCCGTGACCCTCCCCAGACAACCATGATCACCATCTCGACATCATCCGTCCGTCAGCGGGTCATCCAATCCGCATTTCTCGTCCTCTGCCTGCACACGGGCTGGCAGTTTCACCGCTTCATGCTCTGGGCCACGGCCGCAAGCGACGCCTTCGCCCCCCGCCCGGCCTCGGTGGAGGCCTTCCTGCCCATCGCGGCCCTGATGGGCCTGCGCCGCCTCCTGGCCACCGGGACCTGGGACATGGTCCACCCGGCCGGCCTGGTCATCTTCCTGGCCGCCTTGGCCACGGCGGTTCTCCTGCGCAAGGGCTTCTGCGGCTATGTCTGCCCCGTGGGCCTCATTTCGGGGATGCTCAACGCCCTGGGCCGACGGCTGTCCCTGTCGCGCGTGCCGGGCCTGTGGGTCTCCAGGCTGCTGGCCGCGCCCAAGTATCTGGCCCTGGGCTTCTTCATCTACACCGTCTTCATCGGCATGGACATGCAGGCCCTCGAACAGTTCGCGACATCGCCCTACAACTTCGTGGCCGACGCCCGCATGCTGCGCTTCTTCCAGAGCCCGTCCCGCACGACCCTCATGATCCTGGCCGCGCTGCTCGTACTCGGCGTCGGGCTGCGCAGCTTCTGGTGCCGGTATCTCTGCCCCTACGGCGCTCTGCTGGGTCTGCTGAGCTGGGCCAGCCCCATGCGCATCCACCGCGACAGCGCGTCCTGCGTGAACTGCGGCCGGTGCACCGGGGCCTGCCCCGGCTGCATCCGCGTGCAGGACCTGGAGCGGGTGCTCTCCCCGGAGTGTCTGGGCTGCATGCGCTGCCAGGAAGCGTGCCCCGTGGCCGGCTGCATCACCATGCGCGCCGCGGGCCGGACCGTCCCGGCCTGGGCCGTCGGCGTCGGCAGCGTGGCCGTCATGCTCGGCGCGTGGCTGCTGGCCCTGGCCGCCGGACGCTGGGAGCAGGCCGTGCCCCTGCCCATGCTGCAGCGGTTCTATCAGATGTTTCTGGAGTAGAAGCCCCGGAGCAGGACGCCCAGGACTGCGGCCACACGGGCCGGGGAAAAGCGTTCGGCCACGGCCCGGGCCCGGACGCACATGGCCGGGTCGGGACCGCGCCGCACCAGGCGCAGCATCTCGCGCTCCAGGTGTCCCTCGTCGACCCGGGCCCAGAGCATGTCCGGGGTGAAGTGCGGCAGCAAACCGGCCATGCGGCCGCCCACCGCTTCAAGTTCGTAGTGCAGGGGCACGGAGTTGCCTTCGTCCATGTACTCCATGTTGCCCGACCAGCCCGTAGCCAGGACAGGCACGCCATGGCTCATGGCCTCGCTCAGTCCCAAGCCCCAGGCCTCGCCCCGGTGCGGGGCGACATAGGCCAGGGCCCCCCGGTGCAGGGCCGCAATCTGCCCGTCCGTCATGTCCCCGCCCAGGCTGACCACACCCGAGAGCCCCCGCAGAGGAACCTCCTTGCGGTATTGCTTGAGGACCAGCCGGACATCCGGAACCACGGCATGCACTCGGGCGAAGACCCGCAGCAGGGCTTCCAGATTCTTGCGCGGATTGAGCGCGTCCACGATGGAAAAGAAGTAGCGCCCCGCCCCGAGGCGTTCCGCTGCCCAGCGCAGATCCTGCGCGGCCGGTTCGACAACTTCGACCACGTGCGGCAGGACCTTCACGCACGGATGCCCCTGGGCCAGGGCATCGGCCGAAAACGTCGACGCCGTCCACACCTCCCGCACCAGCGAAAGCCCCTGCCGGTAGACCTCCGGCAGGGTTCCCCCTTCCCATACCGCATACCCGGCCACGGGCATTTCGGACAGGATCGGACATGCGCGGAATATGCGCGGCCAGAACAACGGGTCCTCGTGAACCACGGCCAGATCCGCATCTTCCGGCCCTCTCGCGGGCTCGAATCCCGCCGTCTCCAGGCAGCGGACGTACGCCTCGCCTGCGCGCCGGTGGCTGATGTAGTCCGAAAGGCGCCACCAGACCTTCATCGCGCAGCCCTGCCGCTCCGCGGCCACGGGAAGAACATGGGCGTCGACCGCTGGTAGTCCAGGTAGGCCTGGCCGTGGACGTGCACGAGCTTGCGCTCCTCAAGCCGCGCGCCGATCAGCACGTAGCCCGTCAGCACCAGGCTGGTGACCAGTTCCGCCGCGTCGAAGGCCCCCGTGCGGGTCCAGAGCAGCAGAAGCGCACCGCCGTACCAGGGATGGCGGACCCGCGCCAGGATGCCTGCGGTGCGCAGCTCTTCGGCATAGGGGCTGCCCGCGAAGGAACAGGCCGAGCGCAGCTGCGCCAGGCCGCCGACGACCTTCAGGTCGTACACCCGGGCCCCGGCCCAGAACAGCCACAGGGCCGCCCCGAGCAGGCCGAAGCGGACCACCGCCAGGGGGCCGTTCCAGGCGAGAAGCGGCTCCCCGGCCAGGGAATTCTTGAAGAGGAGAAGAGGCAGGAGGGTCAGCACGGCCAGGCCGTTGTAGGCCAGCCGGTACCAGGGGCACAGCCGGGGGAGACGGGCCGAGACGAGGCGCATCCAGCCCGGGCTTATGAGCAGGCTGTGCAGCGCCCCCCAGCATGCCCAGCCCAGGGCCAGCAGCGCGAGCTTCACCCCACCAGGGATTCCCCGCCCTTGACGTCACGGCCGATCTCGTCATTCTCGCGGTCGTGGGAATGGTCGCGGGCCACGAGCATGTAGATGGACGGGATGATGAACAGGGTGAACAGCGTGCCTATGGCGATGCCGCCGACCAAGACCAGGCCGATGGAGTTGCGCGCCGCGGCCCCCGCGCCCGTGACCAGGGTCAGGGGGAAGTGGCCGGCTATGGTCGCGCCGGTGGTCATGAGAATGGGCCGCAGGCGGGTCATGGCCGCCTCGTGCACTGCCTCGCGCTTGGAACGCCCGAGCTTCTGCAACTGGTTGGCGAACTCGACGATGAGGATGCCGTTCTTGGAAACCAGCCCCACCAGAGTCACCAGGCCGACCTGCGAATAGATGTTCATGGTCGTGGTCCAGCCGGCGGTCCAGAAGGCCACGTTCGGGTCAGGCATCTTCAGGAAGGTGAAGATCAGCGCCCCGAACACGGCCAGGGGCACGGATCCGGCCAGAATGACGAAGGGATCGCGGAAGCTGTTGAACTGCGCCGCCAGGACCAGGAAGATCAGCACCACGGCCAGGCCGAAGGCCGTCAGGAACTTGTTGCCCTCGGTCCGCAGCTGGCGGGAGTCGCCGGTGTAGTCGATGACGTAGCCCTGGGGAAGGATGCCGGCGGCCTCGTCCTCCAGAAAACGCAGGGCCTCGTCCAGGGGCCGCACGGCCACGCCGCTGATCTTGACCGCGTTGAGCTGCTGGAAGCGGTTCAGGGAGCGGGCCACGGTGGATTCCTTGATGGTCGCCACGGCGGACAGGGGCACGAGTTCGCCGTTCGGGCCGGTCACATGGATGTTGCCCAACTGGTCTGGGGTCAGCCGGTCGATGCGCTGCACCTGGGGGATGACCTTGTAGCTGCGGCCGTCGATGTTGAAGCGGTTGACGAAGTTGCCGCCCAGCATGGCACCGATGTCGCCGCCCACGGAAGCCAGGTTCAGGCCCATGGCCGCGACCTTGTCGCGGTCCACGACCAGTTCGGCTTGGGGCTGGTCGATCTTGACGTCGATGAGCGGCGGGAAGGCGAACATGCCGCTCTGCATGGCCTTCATCTGAAGCTGCCGGGCGAAGTCGAGAATCTCCTCCTGCGGCGCCGTCGAGGCCAGGACAAACTCCACCGGGAAGTCGCCGCCGCCGGGCAGGGCCGGCGGGGTGACCGGGAACATCTGGATGCCCGGGATGGCGGCCAGGCCGGCCTGCACCTCGGGCAGGATCTCAGCCGCGGTGCGGTCGCGCTGTTCCCAGGGGGCGACGACCAGACCACTGAAGCCGCTGGACGGGAACGTGACTTGGAAGGTGAACTTCGCCTCGGGCGTGCTCAGGAAGACCCGGTTTGCAGCCGCGGCGTAGGCGCTCGTCTGGTCCAGGGTGGAATCGGCCGAGGCATCGAGAATGCCGAAGATGACGCCCTGGTCCTCGGTCGGGGACAGCTCCGTGGCGGACATGGTGAACATGGGCACGGACAGGACGCTGATGACGATCCAGATCACGTACACCGCCGGCCGGGCGTTGAGAGTGCCATCCAGGAGTCGCCCGTAGAAGCGACGCAGCTTGCCGAAATCGCGGGCAATGCGCCCGGCCAGCCCGTGCTCCTCCATGCCCGGCCTGAGGAGCTTGGCGGACATGACAGGCGACAGGGTCAGGGCCACGATGCCGGAGATGGTCACGGCCCCGGCCAGGGTGAAGGCGAACTCGCGGAACAGGGAGCCCGTCAGACCGCCCTGCAGGCCGATGGGCGCGTAGACCGCGGCCAGGGTGATGGTCATGGCGATAAGCGGGCCGATCAGCTCGCGGGCGCCGAGGATGGCCGCGTTCAGAGGCGACTCGCCCTGGGACAGGTGCCGCTCCACGTTTTCGACCACGACGATGGCGTCGTCGACCACGAGCCCCACGGACAGGACCACGGCCAAAAGCGTCAGCAGATTCACGGTGAACCCGAAGGCCTGCATCAGGAAAACCGCGCCGATGAGCGACAGGGGAATGGCGATGACCGGGATGGCCACGGCCCTGAAGGAACCC
This sequence comes from Desulfomicrobium escambiense DSM 10707, assembly GCF_000428825.1. Taxonomy (NCBI): domain Bacteria; kingdom Pseudomonadati; phylum Thermodesulfobacteriota; class Desulfovibrionia; order Desulfovibrionales; family Desulfomicrobiaceae; genus Desulfomicrobium; species Desulfomicrobium escambiense. The sequence goes on from NZ_AUAR01000014.1 coordinate 105,661, forward strand.
ATGAAGAGAAAGATGATGATGACGACGATGATGAGCGTGTCGCCCAGGGTCTTCAGGACCTCGTGGATGGCGCTGTTGATGTACTCCGTGGCGTCGTAGGCCACCCGCCCCTCCATGCCCGAGGGCAGGGACTCCTGAATGGACTCCATCTCGGCGCGCACGAGCCGGATGACGTCGATGGAGTTGGCGTTGGGCAGGGGCCAGACGCCGATGAAGACCGCCGTCTTGCCCGTGAAGCGCACCTCCGAGCCGTAGTCCTCGGCGCCCAGAGCCACGTCGGCGATGTCGCCCAGCCGGATGACGGCCCCGTTCTCCGAGCGGATGGCCAGCTGCCTGAACTCGTCGGCCGAGCGCAGGTCCGTATCGGCCGTGAGGTTGATCTGCACCAGCTCGCCCTTGGTCTGACCCAGGGCCGAGAGGTAGTTGTTGGCTGCCAGGGCCTGGCGAACGGCGGCGGGGCTGACGTTCAGGGCGGCCATGCGGTCGGGCTTGAGCCAGATGCGCATGGCGAAGGTCCGCGCGCCCAGAATGTCGGCGCGCTGCACGCCGTTCAGGGTCGACAGGCGCGGCTGGACCACGCGCATGAGGTAGTCCGTGATCTGGTTCTGCTCCAGGTCGGTGGAGGAGAAGCTCAGGTAGGCCGAGGCGAACTGGCTGTCGGCCGATTCCACGTTCAGGATGGGCACTTCGGCGTCGGGCGGCAGGTCGCCGCGGACCTGGTCGACCTTGGCGCTGATCTCGGACAGGGCCTTGATGGGGTCGTAGTTGAGCTTCAGCCGGACGTTGATGGTCGAGAGGTTCTGGGTGCTCTGGGACTGGATGTAGTCGATTCCGTCGGCCGCGGCGATGGCCCGTTCCAGGGGCGTGGTGATGAACCCGCGCACCAGCTCCGCGCTGGCGCCGACGTAGGTCGTGGTCACGGTGACCATGGCGTTGTCGCTGCGCGGATACTGACGGACCGTGAGGGTAAATACGGCCTGCAGCCCGGCGATGACGATCAGCAGGTTGACGACCAGGGCCAGGACGGGGCGGCGGATGAATATGTCGGTGAATTTCATGGGTTGAGCCCGTGAAAGCGTTGTGCGTTCGAAGCGGCCGGCATCAGGAGTTTTCCGGGGTCGGCGCGGTCTTGAATTCCGGGGCCAGGGTGTTGTCCACGACCACGGGCTGCCCGTTGCGGTACTTGAAGACGCCCGTGCTGACCACGGTCTGGCCGGGCTCGATCCCCTTGGTCACGGCCACGAAATCGCCGCGCCGCTCGCCGAGGGTCACGAACTGCTGGCGCAGTTTCAGGCCTTCGCTGCCGTTGCCCTCGGCCGCCTCGACCAGGAAGACCGAGGCCCCGTAGGCCGCAGAAAGCACGGCGGTGACGGGAACGGTGGTCACGACGCGCTCATCGGGCAGGGCCACTCCGACATTGACGAACATGCCCGGCCGCAAGGCCTGGCCGGGATTGCCCAGCACCGCCTGCATGCGCACCGTGCGCGTGGAGCTGTCGGCCAGGGGCTCGATGGCCGTGAGCCGCCCTTCCAGGGTTTTGCCGGGCACGGCGTCGGAGGTCACGCGGACCGTGACGCCGGGGTGCACCTGCGCGACCTGCTGCTGAGGCAGCACGAACTCGACGTGCACGGTGTCGAGGTGCTGCAGGCTGGCGATGACGTCGCTGTCGCCCAGGATCTGACCGAGGTTGACCTGGCGGATGCCCAGGGTCCCGGCAAAGGGGGCGCGAATGGTCTTCTTGGCGATGACGGCCCGCAGGGCGTCCATCTCGGCCAGGAGCTGCCGGTGCGTAGCCAGGGCGGTGTCGTACTCGGCCTTGGCCGTGGTGCGTTGGGCCAACAGGGATTCCATGCGCTTCAGGTTGACGCGGGCCAGGTTCTCGCTGGCCTCGAGGGCGCGCAGCTGCGCAGCCTCCTGCGACACGTCCAGCTGCACCAGGGCGTCCCCGGCAGACACGCGGTCGCCCGAGTCGAAGAGAATGCGCACGACCTTGCCCGGAATCTCGGCGGTCAGGGTCACACCCTGCACTGCCGTGACCGACCCGACGGCGGTCAGCACCGTCTCCCACGAAGCCGACGTGGCGTTGACGGCCGAGACCACTGCGGGAGGCATGACCATGGACTTGCCCTGGTCGATCATTTTTTTGATCTGCAGGGCCTTGATGCCGGCAAGCCCGCCGGCCACGGCTGCGACAAGGAGAAGGGCGAGGAGAATTTTTCTGATCATGGCAATCCGATGCTTGGGTTTATGCAATCCGCCCATGGCGGCCAATGCACGCTCCTACATGCAAACCTGTTCGCTCGTAAAGAACCCTTGGCAGGTCGCAACAGAAAAAACTCCCTGCAAATACGCAGGCCCGCGGCGGCACGTGCATCGGAACCTGCACCCGAAATGCAACCGGCATTGACATTTCCCGCACGTGAGGGAACGCTCGACCTAAGATCGACGGTCCCGGCGTCGGCCGCAACCATCTTCCGGAGGCACGCATGAAAAAACTCGTCGCTTTGCTCGCCCTGCTGGTCGGCGGCTGCGTCACCCTGCCCGAGAACGTGCGCCCCGTCAGCGACTTCCGCCTGGAGCGCTATCTCGGCACCTGGTACGAAATCGCCAGGCTGGACCACCCCTTCGAACGCGGCCTGAGCCATGTCACGGCGCAGTACAGCCTGCGCGAAGACGGCGGCGTGCGCGTCGTCAACCGCGGTTATTCCGCCAGGGACGAAAAATGGAAACAGGCCGAGGGCCGGGCCTATTTCGTAGACGACCCGCAGACGGGATTCCTCAAGGTCTCCTTTTTCGGCCCATTTTACGGCTCCTATGTGGTCTTCGAACTCGACTACGCAAACTACGCCTATGCCGTGGTCAGCGGGCCGGACACATCCTACCTCTGGATTCTGGCGCGCGAGCCGTTCATGGACGAGACCCTGAGGAAGGAACTCGTGGCCAAGGCCGCTGAGCGCGGCTTCAAGACGGAAGGGCTCATCTTCGTCGAACACGAATGATCGCGGCGCAGGGCCGCGACCGCTCCCGGAGGTGAAACCGCGCCCGCGCAGACGGCATGTCCGGGCAGGACGCAACGGAACGGCCGCCTTTCCGAAAGACGCGCCGGCACCGTTTCGCAGGCCGCATCTCTTCGTTTGATTTTCGTTCGCCATCCTCGCCATTCATGCACGCGTTCCACGCGCCCCAACGCCGCCACGACCGCGAAATTCCGGCGCACTGCAAAAATCTCTGGCCCTCCAAGGGGCAAAACGCATATCGTTTCCGCAATGACAGGCCGCCCGCACGGCCGGCCTGCCGGGAATCAGGAGCGCGGAACATGAACGGATCTTGCTTCGAAGACGCCAACCTGCTGAACGTCTGCCGGGAAAGCATCGACTACCAGGGCATCGTCCGGCACATCAACGACGGCGTGCTCATCCTGCGTGAAGGCAACATCGTCTTCACCAACGGCGCCTTCTGCGAAATCATTGGCACGGACTTCACGGGCCTCATGGGCAAGCCCCTGGCAGACCTGGTCATACCCGAGGACCGGGACCGGGTGGCCCGCCATTGCGTGGACAAGCTCTACACCCCGGAGCTCCCGAACCGCATCGAGTTCTCCATCTCCCGGCCTGGAGAGGACGCCACCGTGGAAATGAAGCTGACGGTCATCGACTGCGGCGGCGCACCGGCCATCCTGGCAGCCATCACCGACATCACCGAGCGCCGCAGGACCCGCATCGAACTGCAGCGCGTCAAGGACCGCCTGGAAAGCATCCTGCACGCCATGAACGACGTGGTGGTCTCCCTTTCGCCTACGGACCATTCCATCCTGGCCATCAACCCCGCGGCCGAAGCGCTCTACGGAATCCCCCGCCGCGCCTTCAACGCCGGGGCCACGCAACTCATGCACTTCGTGCACCCCGAAGACAGGGCGCAGGTCCGCAACTTCTACAACTCCATGGAGGACGACGAGTTCGGCGAGATGCAGTACCGCATCATCAGCACCAACGGCCGCATCAAGTGGGTCCACGACGAGGCCCACCTGGTCTACTGCACGGCCCGCTCGGTGCGGCGCATCGACCACGTCATCCGCGACATCACCGACCAGAAAGAGGCCCTGGACGCCCTGAAACGCAGCGAGGAAAAATACCGGGATTTCTTCCAAGGCACCAAGGACATGGCCTATTCCGTGACGCCCGAAGGGAATTTCCTCGACATCAACGACGCCGGCGTCCAGATGCTCGGTTTCGCCTGCCGTGAGGAGGCCCTGGCCGCGAACCTCAAGGACTTCTACGAGGACCTGTCCGAGCGGGCCGGCCTCCTGGCCCAGATCAACGAACAGGGCTTCGTCGCGGACCGGCATGTCCGCTTCCGCCTCAAGGACGGCCGCGCCGTCGAAGTGGCCATCACGGCCCGGGCCAAGACCGACGATTCCGGATACCTGGTGTCCTACGAGGGCATCGTGCACAACATCACCCAGGCCATGGAGGACCAGCGCAACCGGGTGCTGCGCAACGCCGCCGGGGGCATGTGCCACTATCTGAACACCCACCTCATGCATATCGTCAACGCCAAGGAAGGCATCCTGGAGGAAATCGAGTCCCTGGAGACCGTCGCGCGCGACACCCTGTCCGAGGGCACCGCCCAGACGTGGGAGGGCGCCTGTGCGGCCCTGCGCGCCTACTGCCAGGGGCTGGAGCAGGCCTACACCAAGATCACGGCCGTGACCAAGGCCTTCAACTCCGCCTTTCTGACCTACCGGGAGGAGGCATACCTGGACAGGGCCATCCTCGACATCTTCAACTCCTGCCTGGGAGACCCCTTGGAATGCGCCACGCCGCCGGAGACCAAACCGGACGCAGGAGGGGGCTCCTGATGCCTGATGGCGGGCCGAACCCTGGACGAGTGTGGTGAGCACATGGCCGTGCTGAACTGGATCGGGCTCGCCCTGCTGGCCGTCCTTGCCCTGGGCGCCGCCGGCCACGCCCTGCTGAACAAGAGCGACTCCCGCTCGGCCCTGGGCTGGGTCGGGGTCTGTCTGACCTTCCCCTTGGCCGGGCCCATTCTGTACATCCTCTTCGGGGTGAACCGCGTGCGCCGCAGCGCCTCGCGCATGCGTCGCGAGATCGACGCCCTTGCGGGCGAAAGGCACTCCCCGTCAGCCCTAAGCTGCGCCGTGGTCAACCCGACCGTCCTGTTCCGGTCGTTTCAGCGTCTGGAGCGTGTGGGCCGCAACGTTCTGGAGACGGAACTGACGGGCGGCAACTGCGTGGAGCCCCTCGTCAACGGCGACGAGGCGTATCCGCTCATGCTCCAGGCCATCGAAACATCCGAACAAAGCGTCTACCTCACGACCTATATCCTCGACACGGACGCCACCGGCCGCGCCTTCATCGACGCCCTGGCGCGGGCCGCGGCCCGCGGGGTCGAGGTGCGCGTCCTCATCGACGGTGTGGGCGAAAAATACTCCTGGCCCCTGGCTTCACGCCTGCTGCGCCAGAAAGGGGTCGCCACGGCCCTGTTCATCCCCCCGGCCCTCATCCCGCCGAACCTGCACATGAACATGCGCAACCACCGCAAAATCCTGGTGGTCGACGGCATTCTGGCCTTCACGGGCGGCATGAACATAAGCCAAAAACACGTGCTGGGGTCCAAGCCCCTCTGGCCGGTGACGGACGTGCACTTCATCGTCCGCGGCCCCGTCGTTTCGCAGTTGCAGGACACGTTCGTCGACGACTGGCTTTTCACCACCCGGGAGCGCATCCACCCGCCCGTGCTGGCCACGGAACCCGCTGGCGACTGCCTCTGCCGGACCGTGATCGACGGGCCGAACCTGCATGAGGACAATCTCAAGACCCTGATCACGGGCATCGTTTCGGCGGCCGAATTCTCGATCAAGATCATGACCCCCTACTTCCTGCCGCCCGGCACGTTCCTGAGCTCCCTGCAATCGGCCAGGCTCAGGGGCGTGAACGTCGAGGTCATCCTGCCGGCCCGCAACAACCTGCCCTTCGTGCACTGGGCCACGAACCACATCCTGGAGGAACTGCTGCGCTCGGGCATCAAGGTGTCCTTTCAGCCGGCCCCCTTCTGCCACACGAAGCTCATGCTCGTGGACGACTGCTACGTGCACCTCGGCTCGGCCAACATGGACAATCGCAGTCTGCGCCTCAATTTCGAACTGACCCTCGAAGTCCTGGACCGGCATCTGACCGAGCGCCTGACCCGGCACTTCGATGCGGTCATGGCCGCAAGCCGCCCCGTGACTCGGCAGGAGCTCCAAGGTCGGCCGCTGCCCGCGCGCCTGCGCGACGCCTTTTTCTGGCTCTTCTCGCCCTACCTCTGACCGGAGACCTCGCGCCCGCAATCGATTTGACTTTGACGGGCCAGCCCCGACACCGTATGCAGAAAGACACCCCATATCAGCCCATGATCACAAGGAGGACCGCCGTGAGCAAGGAATTCACCGTTTCCGCGACCTGCCCCAGCTGCGGGCACCGCACCGAAGCGATTCACACCGAGGACGCCATGCGCGAAGCCTTCGGCAACGACGCGACCATCCGCGTGCTCTGCCCCCACTGCCAGGCGAGCTTTGAAATGCCCATGGGACTGGCCTGCGCCGACTGGGACGACTACTGCAGCGAAATCCCCCTGCCCGCCGACGTCTAGAACCTGAACCAGAGCTGAATCGCATGATCTTCGTCGCCACAAAATGCTCCCAATGCCCCTTCCTGACCCTCGTCGACGGGAAGCGCGCCTGCAACATCGCCTCGCCCGCACAGCGGCCCATACCCGACGGGGACGACCGCCCCGCCTGGTGCGGACTGCGCTCGGGCCAGAAAAACGTCCGGGACTTCGCCGGCGCCCAGACCTTCATGGTCGTGACGGCCTGCGACGAGTGTCCGTTCCTGAGCCTGGTGGAGGGGCGGCGCGTCTGCAATGTCGGCCCGCCGAGCCGGCGTCCCATCCCCGACGAGGACGATCGTCCGTCCTGGTGCAGGATGCGCAAGGAGCAGATAATTGTCAGGGATTTCAAATAGGAAGGCTGCAGGGAGATCCGCTTCTTTCCTGTTGAAGTGTCGCCCCCTATCTGCTAGACAGAGAAACATTGTCGACTTGCAGGGTGAAGACGGTATGTCCAATTGACAAACACCCCCCTTCACCATAGGGAGAGCCTTTGCAAACTCTTTTTCCGGAAGGAAAAATTTTGAGGAACAACATCTAAGGAGGATTTGAGCATGGCAACAATTGAATTCCAGGGTAAATCTTTCGAAATCGACGAAGACGGTTTCCTGCTGAAGTTCGAAGACTGGTCCCCCGAGTGGGTCGAGTACGTCAAGGACAGCGAAGGCATCGCCGAGATCACCGAAGCTCATCAGCAGATCCTGGACTTCCTGCAGGACTACTACAAGAAGAACGGCATCGCCCCGATGGTCCGCATTCTTTCCAAGTCCACCGGCTACAAGCTGAAGCAGATCTACGAACTGTTCCCCTCCGGCCCCGGCAAAGGCGCCTGCAAGATGGCCGGCCTGCCCAAGCCCACCGGCTGCGTGTAGTTCGATCTTTTTCCGAAAAAAAAAACCCTGCTCACGCAGGGTTTTTTTTTGCCGTCCGCGCGGTCCCCTCAGTCGGGAATCCGGCCGTAGATGTCGGCCAGCCTACGCATCCGGCTGGCGAGCGATGCCGTCATCGCCCCGTCCTCCGCCCTCCAGCCCCAGTTCCCTCCGGCCACGCCCGGCATGTTCATGCGCCCCTCCTCGCCCAGTCCTAGATAGTCCTGCATGGGGATGACGCACAGCCTGGCCACGCTGCCCAGCGCCATGCGGATCAGGACGTCCGCCGCCTGGTCCTCGCGCACCTCGCGCCCGGCGTAGGCCGACAGGCGTGCGCGACCAGCCTCGTCCAGCTCCCGGGCGAACCAGCCGCGCGAGGTGTTGTTGTCATGGGTGCCGGTGTAGACCGCGCAATTCGACACGACGTTGTGGGGGATGTAGGCGTTCTTGCCCATGTCCGGGGAGAAGGCGAACTGCAGGATCTTCATGCCCGGGAAACCGAACTCGTCCATGAGTTCCGTCACGTCCGCAGTGATGACGCCGAGATCCTCGGCCAGCAGGGACAGGCCGGGAATGCTGCCGACAAGCTCGGTGAAAAGCCGCCGTCCCGGCCCCGGAATCCAAAGCCCGTTCTCGGCAGTCGGTTCGCAGGCCGGGACCTGCCAGAAGCCGCAGAACCCCCGGAAATGGTCAAGCCGGACCATGTCGAACCGCCGGCTCTCGTGAGCGAGCCGGCTGCGCCACCATCCGAACCCGTCCTTCTCGTGCCGCTCCCAGGCGTAGATGGGGTTGCCCCACATCTGCCCCGTCTCGGAGAAATAGTCCGGCGGAGCGCCCGCACAGAAAACGGGCAGGCCCTGATCATCGAGTTCGAACAACTCGCGGTGCGACCACACGTCGCAGCTGTCGAGGCTGACGTAGATGGGCGTGTCGCCGATGATGGCCACGCCCCTGGACGCCGCGTACTCGTGCAGGTTCCTCCAGTGCAGGGAAAAGAGGAACTGCAGGTACCTTTCCCGCAGAATGTCGTAGCCGAGCCGCTGGCGGGCCCGCTCCAGGTCGGCCGGACGGCGCAGGCGCAAGCCCTCTCCCCAGCGATACCACGGCGCCCCGCCGTGTTCGCGCTTGAGGGCCGTGAACAGACAGTAGTCGTCAAGCCAGAAGGCCTCGGCCCGACAAAATCGTTCGAACACCGCATCGCTCCGCAGGCGGGGAAAGACGTTGTCGAAAACGTGTTCGAGGAGCCTGCTCCGCCAGGACGCGGCCACCGCGTAGTCAACCCGGCCCGTGGGGAACGAGGGCTCCCGGTCCAACTCCGCCTGGCGCAGCAGACCCTGCCGCACGAGCATGTCCGGGCTGATGAACAGCGTGTTGCCCGCGAAAGCCGAATAGCTGCTGTACGGCGAATTGCCGGCGCCGGCGTTGATGGGCGTCAGGGGCAGCATCTGCCACAGGCTCTGGCCCGCGTCGGCCAGAAAATCGACGAAGGCGTGGGCTTGGGGGCCGAAATCCCCCAGACCGTGACGGCACGGCAGGGACGTCACGTGCATGAGCACGCCGCAACGGCGCTGCGCGTTCATGCCCCGCCTCCCTCCGGCAGGAGATAGAGCACGCCCAGAGGCGGCAGCACCAGGTTGAGGGAGTACGGCAGGCCGTGCACCGGGATGGGCTCGGCGCGCACCCGGCCCATGTTGCCCATGCCGCTGCCGCCGTAGAGTTCGCTGTCCGAGTTCAGGGCCTCGCGCCACGGCCCGTCGACGCCCACGCCCACGGCATAGTTTTCGCGCGGAACGGGCGTGAAGTTGCAGACTACGAGCACCGACCGGCCGGACCTGTCGCGACGGAAGAAGCTGAGCACGCTCTGGTCGGAATCGTGGCAGTTCTCCCAGGCGAAGCCGGTCGGGTCGAAATCCAGCTCGTGCAGGGCCGGGCATTCCCGGTACAGCCGATTCAGGTCCCGCACCCAGGCGCGGATGCCGTCATGGGCCGGGAACCGGAGCAGATCCCAGTCCAGGGCCTGGTCGTGGTTCCATTCGCCCCACTGCCCGAACTCCGCGCCCATGAAGAGCAGCTTCTTTCCCGGCAGGCCGTACATGTACCCGAAAAGCGTGCGCAAACCCGCCATCTGCTGCCAGTAGTCCCCCGGCATCTTGGAGATGAGGGACTTCTTCCCGTAGACCACCTCGTCATGGGACAGGGGCAGGACGAAGTTCTCGGCGTAGGCGTACCACAGGGCGAACGTCAGCAGGTTGTGGTGGAATTTGCGGTAGATGGGGTCGAGTTCCATGTAGGCCAGGGAATCGTTCATCCAGCCCATGTTCCACTTCAGGCCAAAGCCCAGCCCCCCGAGATAGACGGGTTTGGAGACCATGGGCCAGGAGGTGGACTCCTCGGCGATAGTCTGCACGTCAGGGAACTCCTCGTAAACCGCCTTGTTCAGTTCGCGCAGCAGTTCGATGGCACCCAGGTTCTCCCGGCCTCCGTGGCGGTTGGGAATCCACTCGCCGTGCTCGCGCGAATAGTCGAGGTAGAGCATGGAGGCCACGCCGTCCACGCGCAGGCCGTCGAGGTGGAACTCCCGCACCCAGTACATGGCGTTGCAGATCAGGAATCCGGCCACCTCGTAGCGGTCGTAGTTGAAGATGGCGCTCTTCCACTCGGGGTGGAAACCCTGGCGCGGGTCGGCGTGCTCGAACAGGGCCGTGCCGTCGAAATTGGCCAGGCCGTGGGCGTCCATGGGGAAGTGTCCCGGCACCCAGTCGAGGATTACGCCGATGCCCTGGCGGTGCAGATGGTCGACGAGATAGCGGAAATCCTGGGGGCACCCGTAGCGGCTGGTCGGCGCGAAATAGCCCGTACTCTGGTAGCCCCAGGAGCCGTAGAAGGGGTGCTCGGCCACGGGCATGATCTCGACATGGGTGAACCCGGCGTCCCTGACGTAATCGGCCAGCTCGTGGGCCATGCGGCGGTAGTTCATGAAGTTGCCGTGCTCGTCGCGCCGCCACGACCCCAGATGCACCTCGTACACGGACCAGGGGCCGTCCAGGGAGTTCTGCCGCCAGCGCGCGGCCATCCACTCCCCGTCCCCCCACTCGTACTGCAGGTCCCAGATGACGGAGGCCGTGGCCGGCGGTTCCTCGCTGAACAGGGCGAAGGGGTCGGCCCGCTCGGCCTCCCCGCCGGGCCAGGACAGGAAGTACTTGTAGCGCTGGCCGTGCGCCGCGCCGGGCACGAAGCATTCCCACACGCCCGAGCTGTCGGCCCGCAGGCTCATGGGCGCGGCGGACCGGTCCCAGCCATTGAAATCCCCGACCACTGAGACGAAGGCGGCGTTGGGCGCCCAGACCACGAACCGCGTGCCGGCCGAGTCCGGCCCCAGGGATTCCGGGTGGGCCCCGAAATGCTCGTAAAGCCGGGTGTGCCGGCCCTGCTTGAAGAGATATATGTCCAAATCGCCGAGACTGCGCCGTGCATCCATAGAACACCTCCGGATATTCGAGATTTCACGATAGGAAAGAGACAGGCGCATTGGCAAGGAAAGAAGCTTTTCGACGCCAAAAAGGCGAAAAAAAAAGCGCGGTCGACGCCGCGCTTCCAGTCACCGACCGCAGGATCGATCCTAGTGGTGGTGTTCGTTCATGCCTTCCTTGATGCGGTACAGCGCGGCGATGACGATGGCCGCGAGGTACGTGAAAATTCCGATGACTCCGATGAAGCCCTGCACCGTGCTGTGCATCATGTTCCCGAAAAGCTCTCCCAGCATGACATCCTCCTCGTAACGTGTCCCGGCAAGTCGTATGTGGAACTTTTCACAACCATATCTTGACCGAAAAAGTCAAGGAAAAAGGGCGGTGCGGCCATCCCGGACCCGGCCGGAAGGCCACGTCATCCTCACGCCGAAACCACTTCCTCGAAGAAGGTGTCGCGCTCGACCGGGGTGAAACCCGTGGCCGCGATGGTTTCCACCAGTTCGGAGACCGTCATGCCCTTGGGCGTGTCCGCCCCGGCGGCGTGGCCGATCTTCTCCTCCACGATGGTCCCGTCGAAATCGTCGGCCCCGGCCCACAGGGCCATCTGGGCGGCCTTGATGCCGGCGAAGGCCCAGTAGGCCTTAATGTGCGGGATGTTGTCCAGGAACAGGCGCGCCACGGAGATGGTGCGCAGGTACTCCTCGCCCGTGGGGCCGGGCACGCCCAGGGCGTTGTTGCGCGACTGGTAGGCCAGGGGGATGAAGACGATGAAGCCAGGCTTCTCGTCCTCCAGGGCGCGCAGGCGCTCCATGTGGTAGATGCGGTCCTCCCAGGACTCGATGTGCCCGAAGAGCATGGTCGAGTTGGTCTTCATGCCCATGTCGTGGGCCAGGCCGTGGATATGCAGCCAGCGGTCCGCCGTGACTTTTTCCGGACAGAGCTTCTCGCGCATGGCCGGCGAGAAGACCTCGGCGCCGCCGCCGGGCAGGGCGTCCAGGCCGACGGCCTTCATCTCCCGCAGCACAGTGGCCTCGTCGGTGCCCAAGGTGTCGGCGAAATGCGCCACCTCCACGGCGGTGAAGGCCTTGACCACGGCGTTCGGCCGCACTTCCTTGCACAGGGCCAGCAGGTCCAGATAATATTGATAAGGCAGGTCGGGGTTGAGGCCGCCGGTGATGTGGATCTCGCGGATGGGCTCGTCGATGCGGTCCATGAGGCGCTTCCTGGCCTCTTCCAGGGAGTAGGTATACCCGCCCTCCTCCCCCGCCTTCTTGAAGAAGGCGCAGAAGCGGCACTGGTTGCGGCACACGTTGGTGTAGTTCAGGTGCTGGTTGTAGACGTAGTAGGCCCGGTCACCGTGCCTGGCCCTGCGCTGGCGCAAGGCCGCCTCGCCCAACTCGTGGACAGATGCCTTGAGCCCGAGTTCCAGGGCGAACTGCGCGTCGATGCGCTCGCCGGGTTTCAATGTGGCCAGCCGCTTTCTGGCGGCGCTGTCGAGTCCGCTTTCCATCATAGTCTCATCCCCCAAAAAAATGAGGCCGCACCCGTTCGGATGCAGCCTCGTGTCATGTTCGTTCCGGCGCGAAGCTGCCGTTACGCTTATTCTTCTTCCGTCTCGGCGTCGGCGTTCTCTTCCATCTTCTGACGGATCATGTCGCCCAGGTTGCTGCCGGTCATGGTGCCGCTCTGGGTGGTACGGAACTCGCCGCCACCGGGGCGCTTGCGCTCGTCCTGCTGCTTCAGGGACAGGCCCAGACGGCGCTCGTCGGCGCTGACGTGGATGACCTTGGCCTCGATGGCGTCGCCCTCGTTGAAGGCTTCCTTGGGGCTCTTGATCTTCTTCTTGCTCATCTCGCTGACGTGGACCAGGCCCTCGATGCCTTCCTCGACCTCAACGAACAGACCGAAGTCCGTGATGTTCGTGATGGTTCCGGTCAGCAGGGTGCCCACGGGGTAGCGGTTGGGCACGTCCAGCCACGGATCATCGGCCAGCTGCTTGATGCCCAGGGTGAACTTCTCGTTCTCCTTGTCCACGGTCAGAACCTTGGCGCGGACAACGTCGCCCACCTTGTAGAGCTCGTTGGGGTGGCGGATCTTCTTGGTCCAGGACAGGTCGGACACGTGGATCAGGCCGTCGATGCCGTCCTCGATGCCGATGAACAGGCCGAACTCGGTGATGTTCTTGACGCTGGCCTCAAGGATGGTGCCCTCGGGGTACTTCTCGGCCACCAGGTCCCACGGGTTCGGGGCGACCTGCTTCATGCCGAGGGAAATGCGCTTGCGGTCCACATCCACACCCAGGATGACGACATCCACCTCGTCGCCGGGGCGGACCATCTGGGAGGGGTGGCGCAGCTTGCGGGTCCAGGACATCTCGGAGATGTGCACCAGGCCTTCGACGCCGGGCTCCAGTTCCACGAACGCACCGTAGTCCACCAGGTTGGTGACCTTGCCGGACAGCTTGTGGCCCTCGGGGTACTTTTCGGAGATGTTGGACCAGGGGTCCTGCACCAGCTGCTTCAGGCCCAGGGAGACCTTCTTGTCGTTCTTGTCGAAGGACAGGACCTTCAGGGTCAGTTCGTCGCCCAGCTGGACCATTTCCTTGGGGTGCTTGATGCGCTTCCAGGACATGTCGGTAATGTGCAGCAGGCCGTCGAGGCCGCCGAGGTCGATGAACACGCCGTATTCGGTGATGTTCTTGACCACGCCCTTGACGGTCTGGCCCTCTTCGAGGGTGGTCAGCAACTCGCCGCGCTTGCGGTCGCGGTCTTCCTCAAGCAGCACGCGGCGGGAGACGATGACGTTGCTACGGCGGCGGTTGATCTTCAGCACGCGGAATTCGAAATCCTGGTTGACCAGGGCGTCCATGTCCGGAACGGGACGCAGATCGACATGGGAACCGGGCAGGAAGGCCTCGATGCCCTTGATTTCAACGACATATCCACCCTTGATGCGGCGGACGATGCGGCCGACCACGACATCGCCGGTCTCCAGGAGCTTCTCCAGCTCGTCCAGGACCTGCATGCGCTTGGCCTTTTCACGGGAAAGAACGATGGAGCCTTCGCGCTCGTTCTTGCGGACGACATATACGTCTACGGTGTCGCCGACTTTGACCGCCACCTGGCCGTTTTCCATGAATTCCTCGATCGGAATCTGGCCTTCGGACTTGAAGTTGACGTCCACGAGAATGTAGGTTTCGTCGATCTTTACGACTTCACCGGAAACGATCACGCCTTCTTCGATGTCGCCGAAGTCGGAGTTGAGATAGTTCTCGAGTTGGGACTCGAAATCCATCTCCATATCGAAATCGTTCATGGACTCGGTCGTGGTTTGAGTGTTGTTCATGTGTTTACCCCCTAACGAAAATAAATTTGGGCAGTCCTAGCAGAGTGACCCTACCTTGACAACCAGAATAATCTGCGGGAAAAAATAAGGTCTGGCGCTTTGCCCTTTTGCATGCACGAACCTTTTCCTCATTTGATTCCGAAATATTACGGATGAAACACTCAGGCCAGGGCGACGAGGTCGTAGGTCTTGGTCTCCTCGATCACGGCCCTGACCATGCGGCCCGGCCGTACATTCTCCCCGCTGACGTAGGTAATTCCGTCCACCTCCGGGGCCTGGAACCAGGTCCTGCCTTCATAAAGGCCGGGCCACTCCTCATGGGGCCTGTCCACCAGCACCTCGAGTTCCGCGCCTTCGAATTCCGCCAGCAGTTCTTCGCTGATTTCGGCCTGCAGGGTCATGATGCGGTCGCGCCGCTCCTCCTTGACCGCGTCGGGCAACTGGTCCGGCAGCACCGCGGCCTCGGAGCCGTCCTCGGGGTAGTAGGGGAAGACGCCCAGGTGCATGAAGCGGGCATCGCGCACGAAGGCCTCAAGGGCCGCGAACCGTTCCTCGGTCTCTCCGGGGTAGCCGACGATGAAGGTCGTGCGCAGGGCTGCATCGGGAAAGAACTCCCGCACCTGCGCGACCACGTCCCGCGGGTCGCGCCGGAAAGGCCGGCCCATGGAGGCCAGGATGTCGGGATGGGCGTGCTGCAGGGGGATGTCGAAATAGGGGATGAAGGGTCGCCCCAGATCGCGCAGGAAGGACAGCAGATCCCGGTCGAGGCCGGCCGGGTAGAGATACATGAGCCGCATCCAGGACAGGCCCGGCAGGGGCGCGAGCTTTTCGAGCAGGCCGCGCAGGGCTCTTTCGCCCCTGTCCCGCCCGTAGGCCGTGACGTCCTGGGCGATGAGGACCAGTTCCTTGCGGCCCTGATCCAGGCAGCGTTTGGCGTCGTCGAGGATCGCGCTTTCCGGACGGCTGACCAAAGGCCCGCGGATGGAGGGGATGGTGCAGAAGCGGCAGCGGTTGTCGCAGCCCTCGGCGATCTTCAGGTAGGCGAAACCGGGCGCCGTGGTCAGCAGGCGCGCCGGAGGAAAGTCCTGCAGGACCGAACGGCCGTCCCTGGCGGCGAGGAGTTCCCGAACCCGGTGCAGCAGTTCGCCTTGGCGGTGGATCTCCAGGAAAAGGTCCACCTCCGGCAATTCGGCGCGCAGGTCCTGGCCGTAGCGCGAGACCAGGCAGCCCGTGACCACCAGGGGCGGCCTGGGGTCGAGGGACGCCAGGGCCTGGGCAGTGTCGAGGATGACCTGCAACGACTCGCTGACCGCGGGCTCGATGAAGCCGCAGGTGTTGACGAGGACCACGTCGGCGTCCTCGGGACCGGCCGCGTTGACGAAGGCGGAGCCGAATCCGCCGAGCATCCACTCCGTGTCGACCTGGTTCTTGGGACACCCCAGGCTGATGGTATGTACTCGCACTTTTTCCATTATTCCTCCAATTCCGCCTCGAATTCCGGCTCAGGCCAGAATGTCACGCGGTCCTTGACGATGCCGAGTCCGGCCAGGGCCGGCGCGTTGGCGCGGCCGTGCCCCCAGAACTCGCCGCTGAGCCGGGCCGGCACGGAA
The DNA here is from genome assembly GCF_000428825.1 of Desulfomicrobium escambiense DSM 10707. Lineage (NCBI taxonomy): Bacteria > Pseudomonadati > Thermodesulfobacteriota > Desulfovibrionia > Desulfovibrionales > Desulfomicrobiaceae > Desulfomicrobium > Desulfomicrobium escambiense. The sequence continues at coordinate 121,621 of NZ_AUAR01000014.1, forward strand.
ATGCGCGCCAGCCGCCCGCCTGCGGAAAAAAGCCTCTGCTCCAAAAATAGCCGCAGGGCAAGGCTGCGGGCCATGTTCCCGAAGGCCGGATGCCAGGGGCCAGCCACGAGCCGGGCGAGCATGTCCGGCTCCCCTGCCAGCCCCAGGCGGATGACGTGCACGCCCCGTTCCCAGAATCGCAACAGCGCGTGCCCGCATTCCGCCACCGCCTCCTCCAGGCTCCAGGGGGCGTATGCGCCTGCGGCGTGCATGTCCGCCAACCCAGTGCCGGCCATGACCACGCAAGGGTAGATGCGCATGACATTCGGCTGCAACTCCAGAGCGCGGGCCACATCCTCCCGCCACAGCGCGGCGTCATGGCCCGGCAGCCCGGGAAGGAGCTGGATGCCGAGTTCCAGGCCCGCCTCCCGGACCATTGCGCAGGCCCGCATGGCGACCTCGCCCCCATAGCCCCGCCCGCTGCGTTCCAGCACCCCGGAATCGAAGGTCTGTACCCCGAGCTCGACCATGTCCACGCCGTGCCGACGGAGTCTGGCCAGCGTCTCCAAATCGATGCGGTCAGGCCTGGTGGAAACCCGCAGATGCACGAGCCCGCCCGGACGTCTGAAACGGGCGACCGTTTCCAGGAAACGGTCCTGCCAGGGCACGGGCAAACCGGTGAACGTCCCCCCGAAAAAGCCCAGCCCGAAGGGCGTCCTCGCGCCCGACAGCCTGCTCTCGAGTTCCGGCAGCGCGGCATCCGGGGGGGCCGAGTCCTGCCCGGTCTGAGCCCTCTGGTCGCAGAAAACGCACCTGCCGGGACAGCCCGCGAAGGGCAGAAAGAACGGCACGAGCCGAATCTTTTCAGCCCGCGGTTCGGGGTGCGGAAATCGCAGAGTCCGGGTTCGTGTCATATGCGTCAAAAAGAAAAAAAAACAACCTGTTATGCTTGAAAAAAAAACTCACGTCGGATATTGCTCATCCAAGAATAGTCATCGAACGCGCCGACTTACGGCCTTTTTCCAGAAATCTTCTTTTATTGCAGAAAGTTAGCATATCGTTGCCGGGCAGATGCCCGACAGGAGGACCAATGAGCAACAACACCCTCACCAAGGCTGAAATCGTCGACACCATCTACGAAAAGTCGGAACGCAACAGGGCCGAGGTCAAGGCGCAGGTCGAGACCATGCTCGACATCATGAAGGACGCCATCAAGAAGGACCACTCCCTCCTGATCAGCGGTTTCGGCAAGTTCGAAGCCTACGAAAAGGACGCGCGCAAGGGCCGCAACCCCCAGACCAGCGAATCCATCATCCTTTCGGAGCGCAAGGTCGTCGTGTTCCGCATTTCCCGCAAGCTGCGCGCCGAGCTCAATCCGCAATAACGAAGCAGTCCGGGCTTTCCCTGACCAACCGCTGCCTGGCCGACTCTGCGTCGGTCAGGCTGGGGAAGGCCCCGACCTGCACCCGCCAGTACGTCGTTCCGTTCAGCTCCCCCCGGGCCACCCTGGTGCCGGGAAATCCCCTGGCCGCGAGCTTGTTCCTGAGGTTGCGGGCATTGGCCTCGACCACGAAGGCCCCGTATTGCACGAAGAACGGGCCGACATACTGGATGCGCTCGCCCGGGATGGTTTCGAGACGGACCCTGGCCGTGCCCGGGCCCACCACGCCCAGGGCGCTGGCCGCCGCGTAGGACAGGTCGATGACCCGGTTGTTCACGAAGGGACCGCGATCGTTGATGCGCACTTCGGCCACCCGCCCGTTGTCCAGATTCCTGACCATGACCTTGGTGTGCATGGGCAGGATGCGGTGTGCCGCCGTCATCTGATACATGTCGTACCATTCCCCGTTGGCCGTCTTCTTGCCGTGGAAATCCGGCCCGTACCAGGAGGCCACGCCCGTCTCCGCATAGCCCTCCGCCGAGCCCAAGGGGTAGTACGTCTGCCCCATGACCGTGTAGGGCTTGTACGTGCCGCCCTTGCCCGCGGGCGCCTTCTGGCCCGGGGGGGGCGGTGCGCTGCTGGCACCGGGCACGTACTTGGAGCCGCAGCCGGCCAGGCTCATCACAACCATGCACAAAAAGACCACCAGCACGCATGCGCGGAAACCGCGCCCCGAGCCAAACGCCATCACACGTCCGCCTCGGTCATCTTCAGTTCGATCTCGCCCTCCGCGCCGGCCAGAAGTTCGCGAAGCCGGACGGAATCCACGGTCGAACCGTTCCAGGAGCATTGATAGCCGTCCAGGGCGATGTCCGCATCGTCAAGATACTCCAACAGGAAGCTGGCCGGCACGATGACGCCGTTGCGCAGCACGGCCGGAAAGCAGTCCTGGGCCACGAAATTGAACATCTTGACCTTGGCCACGCCACCCTTGCGCTCGTCCTTGTCGTGGTGGCTGACAAGATCCGGACGAAAGGCCCTGATGGGGCTCGAACGCCGCAGGGCGATCCCGCACAGTCCGGGCATGGTCCCGCTCATGCCGACCTCGTCGCCGTCACCGACGCGCTCCTCGCGCCAGTCGTCGACCGGGGCGCTGTTCAGGAACAGCCCTGGCACGCTGTTGGTCGCGTAATGCGGATCCATCCCCAGCACGTCCGTCATGAAATCGCGAACGCTGACCGCCTTGTCCAGAAACACGCCCACGCCGCGGCGCAGCAGGCCGTGCCACGCCGATACGGAAATTTTCGGTACCGCCAGAAACAGCTGGTTTGTAATCCGTCCATTTATGCCTTGCATGACATAACCCCCTTTTCTTCTTGACTTTATGCGAAGAGTGTCTGCTATCATTCTGTAAAAAGCAAGACAACGCGCGATTTCGCGCTCAAACTCAAGGAGTATACGATGAAGATTCTGCGCATCAATACCCGGACAAAGTCCTTCAAGTTCGAGGAACTCGGCGACTACGCCGGTCTCGGCGGCCGCGCCCTGACTTCACGAATTGTCAATAGGGAAGTGCCGGCGGACTGTCACGCCCTTTCCGCCGACAACAAGCTCATTTTCGCCGGCGGCGTCCTGGCCCCGACCAACGCCGCCAACTCCGGCCGCGTCTCCGTGGGCGCCAAGTCGCCCCTGACCGGCGGCATCAAGGAGAGCAACTCCGGCGGACAGTTCGCCCACACCCTGCCCAAGCTGGGCCTTTTGGCCATCATCCTCGAGGACAAGCCCGAGGCCGGCAGCCCCATGCAGGAGATCTTCGTCTCCGCCGACAAGGTCGTGTTCAAGGATTCCGCCGTGGCCGGCATGCGCACCTACGCCGCCCAGGAAAAGCTCCTGGCCGCCTACGGCGACAAGGCCGTGACCGCCATGGTCGGCCCCGCCGGCGAGCAGTGCCTGGCCGCCGCCACCATCCAGTTCTCGGACCCCGAGGGCCTGCCTTCCCGTTCCGCCGGCCGCGGCGGCATGGGTGCGGTCAT